>JAWOEO010000251.1:0-18980 GCA_046482755.1 Halohasta sp.
GAATACTATGAACAATTAAAACGGTTCGTATTCAGGGGCACCCAGCACGGAGTCTCGACCCGTCGTGTACGACCGCTCAGAGCTGGCAGTTCCACTGGTCGGTGTCGAATCGGTCGACTGCCCGCTGGCGTGCCTCGTCGACGACGTCAGAGGGAAGCTCGCCCGGTTCAGCCTCGAACTCGTCGGCGAAGCCAGTTTTCAAGGCCTCAATCACGTCGGCGCGGCTCGCTTCGATGTGGTCGGTCATCCGGGCGACGCGTTTTTCGGCGGATTTGATCGCCTTGTCCGAGACCTTCTCCTCGCCAATCCGGAGCACCCGAAGCATCTCGGCGATGTCGAGGTCGTAGCTCATTGTCGTGTGGTGGAGTACGGCATTGTTGGTCCGAAGCTGTGCCGAGCCGCCGATCTTCCCCTCGGGGTGGCTGATGTCGTTCAGCGGCTCGTGGCTGACCTCGAGGCCGACACTTCGCAGGGCGTCGATCGCCCACTGGTCGAGTTCGGCGTAGCTGGCCTCGATGTCGGCCGAGACCATCTCTCGGGGCAGGTACAACGAGTAAGTGATCACTGCCCCCGGCTGGACGTACATCGCGCCGCCGCCGGTGAGCCGCCGGACGACGTCGACGTCGTGTTCGTCGACGTAGTCGACCGCAACTTCGTCGGCGTAGGCCTGAAACCGGCCGAGGGCGACCGCTGGCGACTTCCGATACCAAAACCGGAGGGTCGGTTCGAGCTCGCCCGCATCGAGTCGGTCGGTTAACACCCCTTCGAGGGCCTGCTGGACCGGCTCGCTGTAGGTCCCCGTATCGATGATCCGGCCGGTCATCCAAGGGTCTCCAGGGTCGCGTCAGCCAGATGGCTGGCGTCGAAACCGATGAGTCGGGCGTCGACGGCTTCGATCGCTGTGACGAGCGTCTTGTGGTCGACGTCGACTGGCTGGCCCTCGATAGCGGCTTCGAGCGCCGCGCGGCTTTCGGGCGGTTCCAGAAAGAAGTCGCCGGTCAGCCGGAGCTCGGTGATCCGGTCGTCGTAGGTGACCGCGACTTCGAGGAGCTTTCCATCAGGTACGTTGATTGTCGCGCTGTTGTGCATTGTGTATTCACTTAAAAGGAGTAATTGAACTATTCAATCACGCTGTGCGAGGCGATTAGAACGCCTCGTCTGCAACAGTGACGTCGGCAGCGAGCCCCTCACGGAGTGCCGCATGGACGTGGCAGAGTTCCTCGCCGAGAGCGACCAGTTCGTCGGGGTCGTCGACGGCCGCCTCGACTTTGAGCGTGAACTCGATCGACTGGAGGTCGGCGTGGTCGTCGACCGCCGCCGCCGCCTCGATCGCCATCTCGCCGAGGTCGTCGTAGCCGTTCTGCTGGGCTCCCATCCGTACGGCCGGAAGGAAACACGAGGCGTAGTCGGCGACGAGCACCGCGTTCGGGTTCGGCCCCGTCTCGTCCATCGGATCGATGGCGAGCGCGAAGTCGCCGATAACGCTCTCGGTGTCGTAGCCGTCCGGATTCGACGTCGTGAGTGAGAACTCGTTCATAACTGTATTGGCTAATATACACTATACTATGAAATACTTTGTGAATCGTTCCTAGCGGGCCGACGCCGAAGTGCGTCGACGAGGAAGGGATGGCAGCGACTAGTGGGTGTGGATCGCCTCGCCGCGGGCGTCCGCCGCGGCCTCCATGACCGCCTCCGACAGTGTCGGATGGGTGTGAACCGTCCCGGCGAAGGCTTCGAGATCCATCCCGGCTTCGAGGGCGACGGTCACCTCGCCCTCGAAGCCGGGATGGATCTCGAAGCCTTCGCCGGGACGGTCCACACCCACCCGACGCTCTCGGAGGCGGTCATGGAAGCCGCCGCCGACGCCCGCGGCGAGGCGATCCACACCCACTAGTGACGGTCGACCGTTAGGACTGGCCGACCGCCCGGCCGGACCGCTCCTGAATGTCTAGCGCCCACACGTTGGGGTTTTCCTGGAGTTCGTACTTTCCGAGGAGTTCCGACTGATAGGCGTTGTCGGCCATCGCTTCGCGGGCGTCGTCCCACTCGTCGACCACGATACGATCGAGCGGGCCCGAGACGATCACGCTCCGCCACGAGCCGTCGGGGTCGACGTCGAAGGTCGTGAAACTCGCCTCGGTGGTCCCTTCGGCGTACGTCTCCTTCCGGAGGTCGGCGCTTGCATCGAGAAAGACGAAGTACAGTGTGTCCGTTCCGTCGTAGCCGAACGATAGCGGGACGCCGTAGGGCACGCCCTCGGCGCTCATCGAGAGCACCCCGATGCCATTCTCCGTCAGCAGGTCGTCGACCGCGGCGTCGTCCATCTCCATGCCCAAAAGGGATTGATACGCTGTCATATGGTGGCTGTACACATACAGCCGACATAAACCTCGGGACGACTCCCAGCCGTTCGGAATCGACGCGACCGCTGTATCACGCGCCTGCTGTTAGCCCTGCGTCGACTCGGTCCCGCGTCGACCCGCCGCCGATTCACAAAGTATTTCATAGTATAGTACAGATAAGGCAATACAGTTATGAACGAGTTCTCACTGACGACATCGAATCCGGACGGCTACGACACCGAAAGCGTCATCGGCGACTTCGCGCTCGCCATCGATCCGATGGACGAGACGGGGCCGAACCCGAACGCGGTGCTCGTCGCCGACTACGCCTCGTGTTTCCTCCCGGCCGTCCGGATGGGGGCCCAACAGCACGGCTACGACGACCTCGGCGAGATGGCAATCGAGGCGACGGCGGCGGTCGACGACCACGACGACCTCCAGTCCATCGCGTTCACGCTCAAGGTGGAGGCGGCCGTCGACGATCCCGACGAGTTGGTCGCTCTCGGCGAGGAACTCTGTCACGTCCACGCGGCGCTCCGAGAGGGGCTGGCTGCCGACGTCACCGTCGAGGACGAGGCATTTTAAAACCTAAAGGGCGCGATTAAAGGGCGCAGGGGCCCTTCGAACACCTATCCAATGCACAACAGCGCGACAGTCAACGTCCCCGATGGAAAGCTCCTCGAGGTCGGCCTCAGCTACGACGACCGGATCACCGACGTCCGGCTGACCGGCGACTTCTTCCTCGAACCGCCCGAGAGCCGCGAGGCACTCGAAGCCGCCATCGAGGGCCAGCCGGTCGACGTCGACCACGAGACGCTGGTCGCAGCGATCGACGCCGTCGACGCCCGGCTCATCGGGTTCGACGCCGGGCATCTCGCCAAGGCGACACTGGAGGCCCTCGAATGACCGCCCGAATCATCGATTCAGGTACCTACAGCGAAGCGGTCCAGCAGGCTCTCGAAGGCGTGCTGACCGACCGACTCGACGCGGGCGAACTCGAACCCACGCTCCGGTTCTGGTATCGCGACTCGCCGGCGGTCGCTCTCGGACGGTTTCAAGCCTACGCCGACGAGGTGGCCGTCGACTACGTCGACGAACACGACATCGACGTGGTTCGCCGACTCACCGGCGGCGGGGCGATGTACGTCCAGCCGGGGGCGGTGATCACCTACTCGCTGTACCTGCCCCAGGAGATGGTCTCGGCGGATATCGAGGCCAGCTACGCCGAACTCGACCAGTGGGCGATCGACGCCCTGCAAAGCGTCGGCCTTGACGTTGCCCACGAGCCGCTGAACGACATCAGCCACCCGGAGGGGAAGATCGGCGGCTCGGCCCAGTTGCGGACCGACGACGCCGTGCTGCACCACACGACGATGAGCTACGATCTCGACATTCCCGAGATGCTTCGGGTGCTCCGGATCGGCGAAGAGAAGGTCTCGGACAAGGCGATCAAATCCGCCGAAAAGCGCGTCGCGCGGATGACCGACCACGTCGACGCCAGCCGCGCCGAGGTGATCGACGCCCTGAAGTCGACGTTCGCCGACCGCTTCGACGCCGAGGCCGGCGAGCTGTCGTCGGACGTCGTCGAGGCGGCCCGCCAGCGGGCGGCCGACCGGTTTGGTACCGACGCGTGGAACCGCCAACTGTGACCGCCTTCTGACCCATTTATGGACGACACCACGCGGGACGAACTGCTGAAGCGCGTCAACCGCCAGAGCGCGACGATCGGGGCCACAACCCCCGAGACGATCACGATCAACGGCGAGCCGGTCGACCTCCAGGAGTTCATCATCGAGACCCGCGAGCTCCCGGAGATCCCGCCGGGAACGAGGGAGCTGGTTTCGACGGCGAAACGGCGGCTGCGAACCGAGCGGACCGAGCGGGTCGACCGGCTCAAGAACGACGAATCACTCGACGACGAGACGGCCAAAGAACTCGCCGACGAGATCATCGGCCTCGACCGCGCGCGGAACGCCCTCGATTCGCTCTACCGGCCCGACTACGGCTCGGAGGTTCGAAGCGCCGAGATCGACGACTACAAGCGGTGGCTCGGCTTTCTCGAATCGGTCCAGTGACCGGCGAAGACGAACTCCTTTAGTTGGTTGCACCAATCACAATACTATGGAGTACATAGTCGATGGCAGGTAGCACCAAGACGAAATCCGAACTACAACCGGGCCGCCATCCCGCCAGCGTCGTCGCCGGCACGTTCAGCGTGATCGTCCTGCTGGCGGCGATCGCCTACACGGTGACGGTGAACGTCGTCGACTGGGTAACCGTCGGCTGGCTGGCGTATCCGACCGCGGAGGTCGCCCCCTTCGTCGTCATCACTGGTGCAATACTGACGATCCCGATTGTGATCCCGACCGTGTTGGTGTCGCTCAAACTCGTGCAGTCGTGACACCCAGTCAGTCGCTGACCGACAGCCCGAACCAGACCCGCGTTTCCTCGACGGTGAGATGGATCGTCTCCTCGGCGACCGACGTGCCGTTGGGCCCGGCCGGATAGAGACCGATCCATTCGGTGTCGACCCGGTCGGAGCCGGCATTGGCGTCGAGAAAATAGAGCCCCGGGGCTGCCAGCCAGCCTTCGAGGAGGTGATCGTCTCCGGCCGAAAGCTCGAAGCGGTCATCGCGGACGACCGTCGACTCGGCGTCCGGAGCCGGCGTCTCGTTGTACTGTTGGGGGTCGTCGTCGTCCTCACTGACCTTCGTGGCCTGCACGGACACCGTAACCGCCCTCTCGGTTTCGTTGCGGAGCCGCAGCGATCCCGGCACCGGCCCGTCGTTACCGAACGATAAACAGCCGCTTGCGCCCGCCACAACCGCCGCGGTGGCCGCCGACAGTGTTTGTCGTGTGAGCTGACTGTCCATACCGAAATGGTCGAATACCGTGTAATAGGTCTTCGTGCTCAGAACTCGACCGCAAACGAGTCGACGTCGCCCGCGTGCTCGGCGATCGCCCCGAGTAGCGCAGCCACACTGTCGAGATCGTCGGTGTCGACCACCTCGACCGGCGTGTGCATGTAGCGGTTCGGGATGCCGATGTTGAGCGCGGGGATCCCGCTGCGAGAGGTGTAGAAGCCGTCGGCGTCGGTACCAGTTCGAGTGCCCGTAGCCTGCAGTTGGACGTCGATCTCGGCCGCGGCGGCGGCCTTGCGGGCGAGGTCGACCACGTTCGGGTGGTTGGCGCTGCCGCGGGAGACGACCGGTCCGTCGCCGAGTTCGACCGGGCCCTTGTGTTTGCCCGCGACGTCGGGGTTGTCGGTCGCGTGGGTGACGTCGACTGCGATGGCGGCGTCGGGATCGAGATCGAAACCGACCATCTGGGCGCCCTTGATGCCGACCTCCTCTTGGACCGTGCTCACGGCGTAGACCGTCGCCTCGACGTCCGCGTCGACCGCTCGACGGAGCCCCTCGGCGGCGCTCCACGTGCCGACGCGGTTGTCCATCCCGCGGGCGGAAAGTCGCGTGCCGTGGAGTTCGAACAGTTCCGTCGAGAACGTGATCGGATCGCCGACCTCGACGAGGTCTTCGGCCGCCTCGCTGTCGGCCGCACCGATGTCGACGAACTGCTCGGCGATGTCACTGTACTCCTCGCTACCGGTCTCTCGCAGGTGGATCGCCGTCTGGCCGACGACACCGTGGACGGGGCCGTCGGCGGTGTGGACGGTGACGTGTTGGCCCTGCGAGACCGTCCGATCGGAGCCCCCGATGCGGCTCATTCGGAGGAACCCGTCCTCAACGATGTCCCGAACGATGAAGCCGATCTCGTCGGCGTGGCCCGAGAAGGCGATCTCGGGCCCCTCGCCGGATCCCTCGTGGACCGCCACGGCGTTGCCGTAGTCGTCGGTCCGGACCTCGTCGGCGAACTCGCTCACGTAGTCGATCCAGACGCGCTGGCCGTCGGTCTCGTACCCCGATGGGCTCGGCGTCGACAGCAGCGATTCGAGGAACTCCCGTCGTTGCTCGTCCATATCCGTGGCAACCCACAGCACACCTATCAACCTAGCGTTTGCGGCCGGCCGCCGACCAGGAGTGCCACAACCGATTTAGGCCGGGTTTCCGTGTCGACTCCATGGGAAACATCACCCTCCTCGAACTCCACGTCTCGGATGGCGACATCCAACTCGGCCCCACATCGCTCCGCGGGTCGACGGCGACTGACGACGAATCGTCGACCAACGAGTCGCCGGCGGACACGCCGGCCGGCGGGTCCCGTGGGCGGCTGCTCGTGGCCGCCGCCGTGGTCGTCCTGCTGGTCGTGATGGCGACGAAACTCCTCGGCGAGGATGCCGATGACGAACTCGCGGCCCTCGACGACAACTGACCACCCGCACAAGGATTTTACTCGCTGGCATCCACCACTCAGCATGGATCTCTTTCGCAGCGCCCACGCGGTTGCCGACGCCGGTGGCGACGGCATCGTCGACTGGTCGGCGGTCGCCGCCGCCGCCAAGGCCGCCACGCCCCGCGGCGACCTCGAGTTGACGGCCGACGAACGGGCGGGCTACCGAACCGACGTGCAGGCGGCTCGCGACCGGCTCCGGTCGGTCGGCGGCGTCGACTTCGAGTTGCCGACGACCATCGAAGTCCAGCACCGCCACCACTGGATCGACGCCAACGTCGCCACCTTCCGCCGGGTCGTCGAACCGTTGGAATCCCAGTCGGCGCTATTACCGGGCGTCTCACGGGCGATCAACACCGGGACGATGGCGGTCACCCTCGGCTTTCTGGGCCGGAACGTCCTCGGCCAGTACGATCCCCTGCTGTTGGCCGACACCGACGACCACTCGCTGTACTTCGTTCGGCCGAACATCCGACGTGTGGCCCACCAGTTAGCCGTCGACTACCCGCGGTTCCGTCGGTGGATCGCCTTCCACGAGGTCGCCCACGCCGCCGAGTTCGGCGCAGCCCCGTGGCTGCCGGGCTATCTCGAAGCTCGGATGCAGGAGACGGTGACCGATCTCACCGAGGGCCAACTCAACCGCGAGGCCTACCACGAACTCAACACGGCGATGACTGCCGTCGAGGGGTACGCTGAACTGCTGATGGATCGGGCCTTTGACGCCGAGTACGCCGACCTCCGGGCGAAACTCGACGCCAGACGAAAGGGCGGCGGCCCGGTCGTCCAGTTGATGCGGCGGCTGCTCGGGCTGGGGCTCAAACGCCAGCAGTACGAACGGGGGGCGGCCTTCTTCGAGGCGGTCGCCGACGCCCGGAGCGTGGCCGCCGCGAGTGTGGTCTGGGAGGCCCCCGAGAACCTGCCGACCGAGGCCGAACTCGACACGCCGGGGCGGTGGCTCCAACGGGTCGACTAGCGCATCGTCGCGCGGAACTCCCGGAGGTTACGGAGCACGAACCACAGCAGGCCGACGCCGACCCCGAGGCCGGCGGCGAAGGCCGCCGCCAACTGGAGCGGCGTGGGGTCGATATGGAGCGACATCAGGGCGGTCGAGCCCGCGACCAGCAGCACGAACCCGATCTTGAGTCGGCGGTTTGCGAGCGCCTTCTCGTCGGCCGTGAGGCTCGACCCGACCATCAGCCCTCCCAGGAGAACAGGTCGTCTTCGGCCGTCCGGAGCTCTTCGTTGGGCGCCGAGACGTGGAGCGTGACGAACTGCCACTCGTCGTTGCGCCGCCTGAGGACTCCGGTCCACCGGCTCTCGAAGTCGTAGTCGGTGTCGGTCGGGATATCCCGCCACGCCAGCGAGACCTGATCGTCGAACCACGCGATGTCGTCGACGACGGTGACCGAGAGGTCGTTGCTCTCGACGTGCCAGTCTTCGGTCGTCGCCGTCTGCTCGGAGAGGGCGTTGGCGACATCTGCATAGCCGACGAGTCGCTCGCTGAGTCCGATCTTGACCGTGTTCGGTGCTTCCGCAAAGAACGACGAGAGGGTCTCGCCGCCCTCGAGGGCGTCGTAGTAGGCGGCGACCGTCTCGGCTGCATCCCGTCCCATAGGTGGCCGTCGACCGCAGGGGGCTTCAAATCAGTGCTTCGCCTCGTCGGCACACAATGCCGCCGGTAGGGACCGACTACTTTTGTACGCACCAGTAGGAAACCGACGCCAGTTTGTCACCCAGCGGCGTCCCCCCGATGGCCGTATCCAGCCTGCGGAACGGCCGGGCGACCGACCGGGGCAGTTGGCGGTAGAACCCATATGGGAGGACGAAATCGTGGGCCTCGGATTCGAGTTCGAGCCCCGAGTCCGCAAGCAGGCTCTCGACATCGGTCCGGGAGTAGAGCCGCGAGCCCATCGGCAACAGCCAGTTGTAGATCACGCGCGTGCTCCCGAGGTTGAACGTATCGAAAAATACCGTCGACTTCGAAACCCGGCGGAGTTCGCGCAGGAAGGTCACGGGTCGGTCGGCGAGGTGGAAAAACCGCATGGCAAAGACGGCATCGAAGTGGTCGTCGGGGAACGGGAGCCGGGCGGCGTCCCCGCGCATGAACTCGACGTGGTCGTCGACGCCGGCCCGCCGGGCCTTCTGGCGACCCTGAGCGAGCATCGCCGGCGAGATATCCAGTCCGACGATGTCGGCCCCCGCTCGGGCCATCATCACCGTAAACCGGCCGGTCCCGCAGGCGACCTCCAAGACGGTCTTGTCTTCGAGCGGTTCCAACGCCGACCGGACCGCCGCCTTCTCACGCCGATCGATAAACGCCCCGCCCTCCGAAAACCGCTTGTCGTCGTACTCCTCGGCGACGTCGTCGGCCTGGTACCACTCCTTGCCTTTCACAGTGGCCGAATCTGCACGCTGGAGCACTAAAACCGTACTGGATACGGTCGACCGTTCGGAACTGGACAAATATCGAACGATACAGCCGCTGACTCCGCGGAGGTTGTGGTGTTGTACTAGTATCCCCTTATACAATATCTACTGACTTGTGATATATGTAGATAACCTTTACCAGTATGTCAGTCTTGAAGCGGTAGTATGAGCACTAGTCCGGTCGAGGCCAGCAGTCGTATCGAGCTGTCGGAGACGGAGTTCCGGGACCGACTCCGCGAGTTGCCGCCGAGTGCGAAACTGGTCGCCAAAGTCCTCGAAACCGACCAACCACTCTCGCAGGGCCAACTCGCCGACGAATCGCTCCTTCCCGACCGGACGGTTCGGTACGCGCTCAACCGGCTGGAGGAGTCCGACCTGATCGGCTCGCGCTACAGCTTCAAGGACGCCCGCAAGCAGGTCTACTACCTCAACACGTAGCCGGAGCCGACCGTCGACGATGGTCGACGAGTCATCGCGGAGAGTAATCCACCTTTTTATATATCCGCTCTCGAAATCCACTGTATGCAGCTTTCGGTCGTCGTGCCGACGCTCAACGGCCGGGACCAGCTGTCGGCCTGTCTCGACCGGCTGGCGGCCGCGGTCCCGGAGGCCGAACTCGTCGTCGTCAACGGCCCGTCGGCCGACGGAACGACCGGAATGGTCCGCGAACGCGAGGACGTCGACGTGCTGGTCGAGGTGTCGGCCCGGACGGTCAACGTCGCCCGGAACGCGGGGATCGAGGTCGCCTCCGGCGACGTGATCGCCTTCGTCAGCGACGACCTCCGGATCGAGGACGGCTGGCGACGGGCGATCGTCGACGGGCTCACCGAGACCCCGGTGGTGACGGGGCCGACCCACCGGACGGTCCCCGGCGGGGTAACGACCGAATCGGCCGAACGGCGGGCGATCGCCGCCCGCGATGTGACCTACTTTTCGGGGAGCAACGTGGCCTTCGAGGCCGACGTGTTGGCCGACCTCGACGGGTTCGACGAGTACCTCGAAACGGGCGGCGCACGCGATGTAGCCCACCGGCTGGCCGGGATGGACCTCGGCGTTACCTGGCAGCCGGAGATGAGCGTTCGGTGTGAGTACGAGGCCGACGGCGGCCGGACCCAGCGCGATTGGGGCTGGAAGTACCGGGCGCTGTCCTACCGGCTGGTGAAGAACTACGGCCTCCGGCCGACGGTGATCCGCCGGACGGCCGCCCACGCGGTGAGCGATGCGCTGTCGGCCGCCCGCGAGGTCATCGGCGGCGACGCCCGGCCGACCGAGTGGGTCGGCACGGGCCGGGAGGTGATCTCGGGCATTGCAACCGGCGGCTCCGACGGACTGGTCGCCCGTCGACGGGACCAAGAGGCCTCACGGAACCCACACGGGATCTCGAAACGCGCCGATCGTGCGGTCGCCCGCTACGACTGGCGCGACGCCGAGCCGGCCCCCGAGTAGGCAGTGCCTACTGGGGGGCGAACCCCGGAATCAGCCGGACCGGATTCTTGTTGAACACCCGGTGCATCGCGTCCTCGGAGACGTCGAGGGTGAGGATTTCCATGATCGCCACGTTGGGGTGGACCTCGGGCGTGCCGCTGCCGAAGAGGATCCGGTCGGGGTACTCCAGGAGGCCGCGTTCGAGCAGTTCCCGCGAGCGAACCGCCCACGTGTCCAGATACAGCCGGTCGTAGGCATCCAGCAGGTCGAGCGACTGGGCCATCCGGTCGTGATCGTGGGGGTAGCCGCCGAACCCCGCCAAAATCACGGGAAAGCCCTCGCCGATGAGTTCCCCCTCGGCGGCTCGCGGCGGAAACCCCGGCCGGCAGTAGACGACCACCGGCAGGTCGACGGCGGCCAACTCGGCGACCACCTCCTCGTCGGGCAGTCCGTCGACGGCGGGGTCGAGGACGAAGCCATGGAACCGATCGTCGTAGGCGTACTGCTCGACATCGCCCGGCCGGGTGTGGTAGTTCTCGCGGGTCGGCCGCCAGTTGCGGACCGCCGCCACCGGCCCCCCGGTGGGGTCGAGCGCGCCGTTGAGCCGGGCGAACGCGAGAAACGGCCGGTCGACACTGAGCCGGGCGATGGCGTTGTTGGCCCGGAGGTAGCCCTCCTCCCGCGGCCGGGGGGACGGCGAGACCGCCGCCCGGACGATCCCCGCCTGGTGGCACTCCCGTTCCAGCTCGTCGGGGCCGGTGTCCCGCCCGTAGGTCGTCACCGCCCGCTCGTCGTGGTCGAGATGGGCGTGTGTGTCGACCACGCGAAACCCGTGTTCGAGCTCCAGCATTGGTTGTTCGTCAGACGCACGGCATATAGTTGTTTCATCCTCTCCGGCTGATCGATCAGCACCGGAGAATCGACCGGCGTGGGTCGGTTGGCCACGGTTTCTTCGGGTGGTTCTACCGGACAGCGATAGCAAATTTTATATAGAACTGCAAACCATCTCGTAGTGAGGTTACTCATATATGGCCGCACGACAACAGCAACCGCTGTTCATCCTCTCGGAAGACAACGAACGGACGAAAGGACAGGACGCCCAAGACTCGAACATCCGGGCCGGGAAGGCTGTCGCCAACTCGGTACGGACGACACTGGGCCCGAAAGGGATGGACAAGATGCTCGTCACCTCCTCGGGGGACGTGACGATCACCAACGACGGGGCGACCATCCTCAACGAGATGGATATCGAACACCCCGCCGCCCAGATGATCGTCGAGGTCGCCGAGACCCAGGAGGTCGAGGTCGGCGACGGGACGACGACCGCCGCCGTGCTGGCGGGCGAACTGCTCTCGGAGGCCGAGGAGCTGCTGGAGTCGGATCTCCACCCGACGGCCATCGTCGAGGGCTACCACGAGGCCGCCCGGCTTGCCGGCGAGGCGATCGACGAGCAGGTCCTCGATATCGACCTCGACGACGACATCCTCCAGTCGGTCGCCGAATCCAGCATGACCGGCAAGGGAACCGGCGACGTCACCGCCGAAGTGCTCGCCGAGCGCGTGGTCGGCGCGGTTCAACAGGTCGCCGGCGACGAGCGGATCGACCGTGAGGACATCCGGATCCACACCCAGACCGGCGCGGCCACCAGCGCGACCGAACTGGTCGACGGCGTGGTGCTCAGCGAGGAGCCCGCCAACGCCAACATGCCGCGGCAGTTGGAGGACGCCAGCGCAGTCATCCTCGAGACCGACCTCGAAGTCCGGACCGGCGAGGCCGACGCCGAGTACTCGATCACCAACGTCGACCAGCTCGACGAGGCCATCGCGGCCGAAGACCGCGAGCTTCGGGGCTACGCCGAGGCGCTGCAGGAGGCCGGCGTCGACGTCGTCTTCAACACGAAGGATATCGACGACCGCGTCGCCGGCTACCTCGCCGACGCCGGCATTTTGGCCTTCGAGAGCGTCTCCTCGAAGAAGTCGAAGGCGCTGGCCAAAGCCACCGGCGCGAAACACCTCGGCACCCTCGACGATATCGAGGCCGACGACCTCGGGACGGTCGCCTCGGTGTCGATCGAGCAGTACGGCGACGAGGAGGTCGCCTTCGTCGACGGCGGCAGCGAGACCGACTACGTCACGCTGTTCGTCCGCGGCAGCACTGACCACGTGATCGACGAGATCGAGCGCGCGCTCAACGACGCCATCGACGTCACTATCGCCGCCCTCGATGCCGGCGGCGTCGTCGGCGGCGCAGGAGCCAGCGAGATCGCTATCGCCGACCACATCCGGAGCCACGCTGCGGGTGTCGAGGGCCGCAAGCAGCTCGCCATCGACGCCTTCGCCGACGCGGTCGACGCCCTGCCGCGGACGCTCGCCGAGAACACCGGGATGGACGCCATCGACGCGCTGGTCGACCTCCGCGCCGAGCACGACGCCGAGGGGATCGCCGGCATCGTCTCGACCGGTCGCAGCGGCGAGGTCGGCAACCCCGTCGAGGCGGGCATCCTCGACCCCGCAGCGGTCAAACACGAGGCCATCGAGTCGGCCACCGAGGCCGCGACGATGATCCTCCGCATCGACGACGTCATCACCTCCGAGTAGCCGACCCGCGCTCTCGATCCGACTTTTTTCGACGACGTACGCCTCGCCAGCCGGTGGCCCGTCGACCGAGAGACCAACCGGTAGTTGTAGTGTGGTACCACGCGTCAGTCGAGATAGTAGCTCCTTTGTAGGTCGACCGCAATATAGCAATGAAGACAGTCACCGATCCCGAGGGAGACACCATACATGCCGAAAGAATACGACCTAGTCATCGTTGGCGGCGGGATAAGCGGGGCATCGCTTTTGTATACGGTTGCGACGTTCACCGATATCGAACGGGTGGCGTTGATCGAGAAAGAACCCGAAATCGCGGCGATCAACTCCCACCACACGAACAATTCTCAAACACTGCACTTCGGGGATATCGAGACCAACTACACCCTCGAGAAGGCCGAAGCAGTCAAGGAGGGCGCGGAGATGGTCGCGGGCTATCTCGAAGCCAAGGACCCCGATCGCGAACTCCACAGCAAGCGAAGCAAGATGGTGCTGGCGGTCGGCGACGACGAGGTCGACAAGCTCGAAGCCCGCTACCACGACGAGGGGTTCGGCGAGCTGTTCCCCAAACTCGAAGCCATCGGCCGCGAGGAGATCGCCGACATCGAGCCCAAGGTCGTCGAGGGACGGGATCCGAGCAAGGACCTGCTGGCGCTCCAGACGCCCGACGGCTACACCGTCGACTACGGCGAACTCGCCAAGGCGTTCGTCGAGCAGGTCGAGGAACACGAGGGGGTCGACGTCTTCCGCGGGACGAAAGTCGAGCGGGTCAACGAGACTGACGACGAGTACCTCATCGAGACCGACGACGCGGGCTGGTTCGCCGCCGACACGACGGTCGTCGCCGCGGGTTCCCACAGCCTCCAGATCGCCAAGAAGATGGGCTACGGCGAGGACCTCTCGCTGCTACCGGTCGCCGGCAGCTTCTTCCTTGCCGACGAGGGGCTGCTCAACGGCAAGGTCTACACGCTCCAGATGAAGAAACTCCCCTTTGCCGCCGTACACGGTGACGCCGAGGTCCACGACGGGAACCTGACCCGCTTTGGGCCGACCGCCAAGGTCGTCCCCGGCCTCGAACGCGGCGAACTATCCTCGGTGGCGGACTTCTTCGACGTCTTCGGAATGAACCTCGATTCGTTCCTGAGCTACGCCACCATTCTGGCCGACCGGATCCTCTTCCCCTTTGTCATCGAGAACCTCCTGTACGACATCCCCGTCGTCGGCCGGAAGGCGTTCCTGCCGCACGTCCAGAAGGTCGTCCCGACCGTCGAGGAGGGCGACATCAAGCGGGCGAAAGGGTTCGGCGGCATCCGCCCGCAGATCGTCGACACCTCGAAGAAATCCCTCGACATGGGCGAGGCCAAGATCACCGGCGACGACATCATCTTCAACATCACCCCCTCGCCCGGAGCGTCGACCTGCCTGAAGAACGCGATGCGGGATACCCAGCAGGTCATCGAGTTCCTCAATGACGACTACGAGTTCGACGAGGAAGGGTTCCGCCGGGCGACCATCGACAACTTCCCGCGCGAAGCCGAAGCCGAACCGGCCCCGGCCGACGACTGAGTCGTCGACCACGACACCTCTGTCTGTTATGGCTCTTACCGAAGACAGTGAAACAGTGGTATCTGTCCCAAAATTGGGAAATCAAACTGTGCGAGACACAGAGGTTTGATGCACCACTCTATGACTCTTCGAAATAGTGATTTTAGTCTACCGTATCGGTTTACATAGAGTAGTCGTTCGTCCAAGTATGCTAGAACTAACACGGCGTCAAACAGTTCTCGGTGCAATGAGTGCAGGTGCTATGGTCGTCGCTGGTTGTATTGGTTCGTCTGATTCTGACGATTCGAATACGTCTTCCAACCGGACTCAAGATTCGATAACAACGAGTGACATTACGTTTGATGTGACTGTCGAAGAACAGTTCACCGAGAGCCACACCGCACGAATTCACGTAAGCTTGGCAAACACACTGGAGACGCCGGTCGTTCTCTCGACAGGGGCTACGCCGCCGTTCACATCGTATGTGAGTGGGAATCAATCGGACGAGAGTCGGCTTATACTCGTTCCGGATGTCACCGAAGACGAGAGCCCACTTGATTGGAAAGACGAGACAGATCCGCTTCCGACGAGTGGCGAGAATGGATGCTGGAATGTGACTCAAGAAGTATCAATCGAAGAAATCGGGTCAGAAATAAAGCTTGAGCAGGGAGAGACCAGCAACTTGCAGTACGACGTGTACGGGTATCAGAACGATTCATGTCCTTCGCCCGGCACATATCAATTCGAAGACACCCAAAGACTGTATCACGGACTACCCTCAGACGACACACCCGAACAGGAGTTGGGACTTGAATTCACGATAGCACTTGACGAAGACCAGTCTCTCTCGGTTACGAAGGCCGATCAAACTGTCAAAACAGCCGAAGACTGAACGTGTGAACGAGACGCGCCGTCCATCTTGCACGCCAACCAGTAACAATATCGCTAATCTGATCGTTGTTTCGCTCAGTTAGGCAAGAGCTTATGTTATAGACTGCCGGCAGCGACCAGCAGGCCCACACTGAGAGCGACGAGGCCGAGTCCAAAGCCCATCCGCGCGAGGGTCGGCCCCCGGTGGGGCGATGGTTCTAGGAACGCGTGGTCGGGAGCCTCGGGGTCGTAGTAGACGAGCGTCGACGCGCCGGGCTCGTAGCCCGTGAGGGCGGCTTTGGCGGCCGACTCGCTGTCGAAGAGCTTGGTGTACCGGCTCGCACCGGGGTAGAGCCGCTGGCCGCGCCGCCGCCGGGTCGGTGTCAGATACTCGTATTCGACCCGTGGGACGTAGGCGACCTGACTGCCGTCTTCGATCCGGTCGACGCCCGTAGCCTCGATGGTGCCGCTGGCCGTCTGGGCCCGGCGGACCGCCCCGCGCTGGTGGCGATACTGACGCGCCCCGCCCCAGGCCAGCGCCAATCCGACCAGCGCGAGGACCGCGCTCACAGCACCGAGAACGGCCGTTTCGGAGACATCGACCATACGGTATGGTGTCGACCCATGGGCAAATAGCTACGCCACCGGGCGGTTCGGCAGTCGGACCGCGTCACAGGTCGACGGCCGAAAGGCGGTCGTCGAGCACCTCCCTGATCGCGCCGGTGTCGCCGCCGAGCCGCACCATCTGGACCCCGTCGTCGACTGCCTGCCGGGCGTCGGCCGGGTCGTTGTGGATCCGGCCGACCGGCAGGCCCGCGTCCAGGCAGGCCTCGCGGGTGCGGTCGATGGCGGCCTGTAGCCGGTCGGGATGGTCGTCGAGCGGTTCGCCGTCGGACATCGACATCGAGAGGTCGGCCGGGCCGATAAACGCAAAGCCGAGTTGGGGCACCGAACAGATCTCCTCGATGTTGTCGACTGCCCGCGTGTTCTCGATCATCGTCCCGACGAGGACCTGGTCGTCCTCACCGCCGACGTGGCTGTCGACGTAGCCCGCCCACTCGCTGGTACGGCCGACGCCGACGCCACGGTCGCCGACGCCGCCGTCGTAGGCGAAGTGGGCGGCCGCGACCGCCGGGCGGAGCTGGTCGGCGGTCTCGATCCGCGGAATGAGGATCGACCGCACTCCGGCGTCGAGGACCTTTCGCACCAGCGGGGGCTCGGGTTTCGGAATCCGCACGAGCAGTTCGATCCCACCGGTCTCGGCCGCGCGCGTCAGTTCCTCGAAGACGGTGCTGTCGTAGGGGCTCGGCCCCCCGTGTTCGAAATCCAGCCAGACGAAATCGAGGCCGACCGCGCCGAGGGTCTCGATCACCGTCGGCGAGAACGTCGCACACGCCGCCCCGAAGACGGTCTCGTCGGCTTCGAGCGCCGCACGGAGACCGTTTTCGACCCTCATCGGCTCGCCTCCTGGCCGAGTGCCTCGCGGTTGACCGTCGACGCTGGCAGGCCCCCCTCGTAGACGGTCCGAACGTTGGCGGCCGCGCGGCGGCTCATCCGTTCGAGGGCGTCGTAGGTGACGCCGCTGATGTGGGGCGTCATGATGACTTCGCTATGCTCGTAGATCGGATGGTCCGCGCCGGGGGGCTCGTCCTCGAAGTTGTCGATCCCGGCCCCGGCGATCACGTCGTTGTCGAGCGCTTCCAGGAGGGCGTCTTTGTCGACGACCCCACCACGGGAGGTGTTGAGCAGAACCCCGTGTTCGCCGAGGGCCTCGAACTGGTCGGTCGAGACGGCGTGGTACGTGCTCTCGACCAGCGGGACGTGGAGGCTCACGGCGTCCGATTCGGCAAACAACTCGATGAGCTCGTCGACGCGGTCGATCCCCTCGGGGGCCTGACCGTCGGGGTGGCCCGGATCGTAGAAGACGACGTCGAGGCCGATTCCCTGGGCGATGCCCGCCGTTTCATGGGCAATCGAGCCGAACCCCATCAACCCGAGCGTGTTGCCCTGCAGCTCGTGGCCGACGAACGCCGAGCGATCCCAGCCGCCGGCCCGGACGTGGCGGTCGGCCGCCGCGAGGTTCCGCCGGACGGCAAACTGGAGGGCGATGGCGTGTTCGGCGACCGACCGCGAGTTGACGCCGGGGGTGTTACAGACGACGACGCCGTTCTCGGCGGCCGCCTCGATGTCGACGTTGTCGAGGCCGGTGCCGTGTTTGGCGATCACGTTGAGGTTTGCGGCGCGCTCGATGGTCTCGCGGTCGAGGTCGGCGACCCGAACGATCACCGCATCGTAGCGGGCGATGTCGTCGAGGGCGGCGTCGACGCTCTCGTAGTCGTCCATTCCGGTACAGTCGGCGAAATCGGAGATCGACTCGGGTCCCGCAGGGTCGATCTGTGGAGGGAGCAGTATCTGCCACGGGGCTGACATGGAACCCTATTTGTGGCGATCAGTGAAAAGTATACGACCCCAAATACGGGGTTTCAAGCCCTGAATACGTGATTTTCGACCTTTACGATATATCAGTTCGTGACTAGATAGTCGACGAGCGTGTCGGTGTCGACGACCGTGGCGAACTCGCCGGCGAGGTGTGCCAGCGCAGTGCGGTGGACGATCTCGGCGTCGAACCGCTCGTCGTCGAGTCGGCGGTCGAACGTTGCGGTCGCGTCCCGGACCACCGCGACCTCGTAGCCCCGGTTTTCGGCCATCCGCGTGGTGGTCGACACACAGTGGTCGGTAGTCAGTCCACAGACGACGAGAGAACCGAAATCGCGCTCGCGGAGCCACGTGTCCAGCCCGGTGTCGATAAACGCGCCGTTGACGTGCTTGACGAACTCGGGTTCGTCGCTGCGAGGGGCGAGTTCGGGCTTGAACGCGAAGCCGGGGGCGTCGCCGCGGAGCGGCGAGTCGGCTTCGGTCGAGTCGTGGCGGACGTGGACGACCGGCAGTCCCCGCTCGCGCCACGCGCCGAGCAGCCCGGCTGCCCGCTGTTCGGCTTCGGGGTTGTTGCGCTCGCCCCATCGCGGCTCGTCGAACCCCTCCTGGAAGTCGACCAACAGCAGGACCGGCCGGTCGCCGAGGTCGAGGCTCATGCGGAGTGGGCCGGGAGGTCGTCGATGAGTCGTGTCGACTTCGGATGCTCCCGCGTGACAGTTATCGGACACGCGTCTGGAGCCTGTGATTCGTCCGCCGAGAACATGTACTGGGGCCACTCGCGGTCGGTGTCGACGCCCCAGTCGCCGAGATCGGCGTGGGGACAGACGCCGTCGTAGTCGGCCAAGCGGTCCTGGATCACCTCGCGGGCCTGCTGGCCTTTTTGAGTGTCACCCGTGACGTCGAGGGCCTCGAACAACGCTCGCGGCTGGAAGGTGATTTCGAGACCGACCGGACAGTAGCGGCTCCGGCGCTGGTCGTAGAAGGGAGCCCGACAGGT
>JAWOEO010000038.1:0-3764 GCA_046482755.1 Halohasta sp.
CCGCGAAAGCGAGTACGCCGTCTACTCCGCCGATGCGGCCTCCTTTAATACGGAGACGGTCGGGAAGATCACCCAGGAGGACGCGACAGGTGTTGCCAAATACCACGGGTATCAGGACCGCATCGTGGCCCAAGCCAAAAAGGCAGCCCAGGACGCCGAAACGAAAGCAGCCGCCGACGGCGGCGACAGCGAATAAGATGTCCAGAGACTCGACGGACGGCGATGCGGATGGGGGCGACGAGACGGTCGTCCGCCGGGACCGCTTTAGCGGCGGTCCGGCCCGTGATTTCCTGTCGAGTCTCGCCGGCGACGAGCGGATTTTTGCAGCCGATCTGGCGGTCGACCGCGCCCATGTCGTCATGCTCGCCGAACAGGGGATCATCGGCGACGACGAGGCAGGCGATATTCTCGACGCCCTCGCGGCTGTCGAGACGGCAGGCCACGGCGCGCTCAGCGGCGGGGAAGACGTTCACGAAGCTATCGAGTCGGCCGTGATCGACCGCGTCGGCCCCGATGGCGGGAAGATGCACACCGCTCGGAGCCGCAACGACGAGGTGGCAGCGTGTATTCGCTACCGACTCCGCGTGGACCTGTTGGAGGCCATCGAAAGCACGCTTGCACTCCGCGAGGCTCTCATCGACGCGGCGGCCGAGCACACTGACACCCTGATGCCCGGCTACACACATCTCCAACCCGCCCAGCCGATCACGGTTGGGCATTATTTGCTGTCGTACGCGTCGACGGTCGGCCGCGATACGGCCCGGCTGCTCGATGCCTACGACCGCACCAACGAGTCACCGCTCGGCGGCGCGGCCTTCGCGGGCACGCCGTTCGATATCGACCGCGAGCGCACCGCCGCGTTGCTCGGGTTCGACGGCGTGGTCGACAACTCGATGGACGCTTCGTCGGCCCGTGACTTCCTCACGGAGTCGACGGCGGCGCTGGCGATCCACGCCACGACGCTGTCGGGACTGGCCGAGGATATCGTTATCTTCGCCAACAAGGACTATATCGACCTCTCGGACGACTACAGTTCGACCTCGTCGATCATGCCCCAGAAGAAGAATCCCGACACGCTCGAACTCACCAGAGCCGTGGCGGGCGACGCCATCGGCGAACTGACCGGATTGTTGTCGACACTCAAAGGGCTCCCGCGAGCCTATAATCGCGACCTCCAGCGCGCCCATCCGCACACCTTCCGTGCGGTCGACGCGGTCGTCGAAGCGTCGGCCGTCGCAGCAGGTGCGGTGTCGACGGCCACATGGAACGAGGAACTGCTGGCCGCCGAAGCCGGAGCTGGATTCTCGACGGCGACCGGGATCGCCGACCTGCTGGCGATGGCCGGACTCCCCTTCAGAACGGCCCACGAGGTGGTCGCGCTGGCCGCCGAGGAAGCAGAAGACGCCGAAACCGAGGTCTCGACCGCGCTGCTCGATGCGGCCACCGAAGAGGTGCTCGGCGAGTCGCTGTTCGAATACGTCGAGGAGTCGGCCGTCGACGACGCCCTCGATCCGGCCCAGAGCGTCGACAGCCGCGACTCGCAGGGTGGCCCGGCGGCCGAGGCCGTCAAGTCGACCATCACGGGTGCACGCGAGACGCTCGCAGTCGACAGCGACGCGCTGGCCGACAGACGGGCGGCACTCGACGACGCCGAAACGGCACTCCAGGAGGCGGTCGACGAGTATGTGTAGACGACTGCGGCGACCCCCACTTGGGGGCAACACACCAACATGAAATTCAACCGAGAATTTCGACGCGCCGTCGACACGCGATAATTCACCGGCAGTGGCGACTCTGTTTATTGTAAACTTTCAAACAAGTTCGATGTGTTTAAGTATATAGGTAGGCAACGAGTGGGTACGCACATGACAGACGCAGAATGTCCGGAGTGCGGGGCCGAGGTCTCCCTGCACGACGACCTGGAAGTCGGAGAGATCATCGACTGCGGCACCTGCGGTGCCGAACTCGAAGTCATCGCCGTCGACCCGCCGGAGCTGGAGACGGCCCCCGAACTCGAAGAGGACTGGGGCGAGTAAGTTTGGCGACGACCGCGGTGGCGTGTTCACGCCGGACCACATACCTATGAACATTGGAATTCTTTATTCGCGGATTCGCAAAGACGAGAAGCTCCTGCTCGGCGAGCTGCGGGAGCGGGACCACGAGATCACGAAGATCGACGTCCGGAAACACCAGTTCGGCCTCGACGGCACGACCGCCGAGATCGACGACCTCGATCTGGTCGTCGACCGGTGTCTGTCGACCAGCCGGTCGCTGTACGCCACCCGGTTTATCGACCACTACGGCATCCCAGTGGTCAACGGTCCCGAGACCGCCGACGTCTGTGCCGACAAGGCCAAAAACAGCCTCGCACTCGACGCCGCAGGCGTGCCGACACCCGAAACGAAAGTCGCCTTCACGACAGATTCGGCGATGGCGGCCATCGAGGAATTTGGCTATCCCTGTGTCCTCAAGCCCGTCGTGGGATCGTGGGGACGACTGATGGCCAAGATCGACTCCAAAAGCGCCGCCGAGGCGATCTTGGAGCACAAGAAAGTCCTCGGGCACTACGAGCACAAGGTGTTCTACATCCAGGAGTTCGTCGACAAGCCGGGCCGCGATATTCGCGTCCTTGCGACTGACGGCGAGCCGGTCGCCGCGATGACCCGCAGTTCGGACCACTGGCTGACCAACGCCGCCAAGGGCGGCGAGACCGACGACTTCGGTCTCGACGATGAGGCCCTGAAGCTGGTCGAACAGGCCAGCGACGCGGTCGGTGGCGGGCTGCTGGGCGTCGACCTGATGGAGGTCGGTGGCGAGGAAAGCGGCGAGTACACGGTCCACGAGGTCAACCACACCGTCGAGTTCAAAGCCCTCGATAGCTGCGTGGATATCGATGTGCCCGCCGCGGTCGTCGACTGGCTGGAATCGAAAGCTACTGAGGCTACGGCGGAGACAACGACCGCATGAGCGACGACACCTACACCGCGACAGTCATCGGCGGCACCGGCTTCACCGGCGGCGAACTGCTGCGCCTGCTGGCCGGCCATCCGAACTTCGAGATCGAACAGGCTACGAGCCGGTCGAAAGCCAACAAGACGGTTGGCCACTCCCATCCCAACCTCCGGGAGCTGGATCTCAGATTCAGTTCGCCGGACGACCTGGAATCGGTCGACGTGATCTTCGCGGCAACCCCACACGGCGTCTCGATGGAGCAGATCGACACCTTCTACGAGCACGCCGACACGGTGGTCGACCTCTCGGCGGACTTCCGTCTCAATACGGCAGAACAGTACGAGGAGTGGTACGACGGCCACAGCGCGCCCGAATACCTAGAGAAAAGCGTCTACGCGCTCCCCGAGTTGACCCGCGACGAACTACCGGGTGCCGATCTCATCGCGAGCGGCGGCTGCAACGCCACGTCGACGATCCTCGGTCTCAAACCGCTGTTCGACGCCGGAATCCTGGAGGGCGGGGAAGACATCGTCGTCGACGTCAAGGTCGGCTCCTCTGAGGGCGGCGCAGGCGGCGGCGCGGCCTCAAGCCATCCCGAACGCTCGGCGGTTGTTCGCCCCTATGCCCCGATCAGCCACCGCCACGAGGCCGAAATCGAACAGTTCCTCGGCGTCTCGGTGTCGTTTACCGTGCACGCGGTCGACATGATCCGCGGTTCATCGGCCACTTGCCACGTCTTCCCCGGTCAGCCCGTCTCGAAGGGTGACCTCTGGAAGGCCTACCGCGGCAGCTACGAGGACGAACCGTTCATG
>JAWOEO010000040.1:0-7733 GCA_046482755.1 Halohasta sp.
ACGACCTTCGAGCGGATCCGCCCGATGCTCAACACCCCTAACGCCGTGTTGGGTGCGATCCACAAGTTCGCCACCGGCGCGACGCTGGCCGACTGGAACATCCAGGTGCCCGACGCGCTGCTCGCGCTGTCGAACGACCGGCTCAACGAGGGCCGCGAGCGGTTCGGCGACGTCGGCGTCTACAAAACGGCGATCGGCACCCACGGCGGTGGCACCTGGAAGGTCGACCTCACCGAACCCGTCAATCCGAAGGTCGGCAACCGACAGGCGTTCCTCCAGGAGATGATCGACCGCGACGACCAGGCCCACCGGGATCTCCGGATCTACACGGTCGGCGACGAGATTATCGGCGCGATGTACCGCTACGCCCCGGAGGGTGACTGGCGGACCAACGTCGCCCTCGGCGGCTCGGTGGAGGACGCCAGCGATGACCTCCCCGAGGAGGCTGCCGAAACCGCCCTCTACGCCGCGGACGTCCTCGGGCTCGATTATGCGGGCGTCGACCTCGTCGAGGGCCACGACGGCTGGTTCGTCCTGGAGGTCAACCCCACAGCGGGATTCAAAGGGCTCTACGAAGCGACCGAGACGAGTCCCGCGCCGTACATCGCCCAGCTGGCGATCGAGGAGGCCGGTGGCGAAGTCGACCAAGAGCGCGTCGAAGGCCTCTCGAATACGCTCGACGACTCGATGCCGTCGTCGATGCCCCGTCCCGAGCCGCCGACAAGCGACGAGGTCCCGATGATCGGCTACATCGAGGACGTGGTCGTCATCGGCACCAGCGGCTCCCAGCAGACGCTCGCCAAGTCGGATACGGGCGCGACCCGGAGCAGTATCGACACCAGTCTCGCCGCCGAGATCGGGGCGGGACCGATCAAGAGCATGACCAGAGTTCGGTCGGGGAGCAGCAAGACTGGCAAAGCGCGGCCGGTGGTCGACCTCGTGATCGGGATCGGCGGCAATCAGCACACCGTCACCGCGAGCGTCGAGGATCGCGGGCATATGGACTATCCGCTGCTGCTCGGGCGGGACATCCTCCAGCACTACCGGGTGGACGTGCGTCGACGGGCCGACAGCGACCATCCCGCCGGGAGCGAGTCGGATCTCGAAGAAGAGTAACTACCCGTCGAGTCGCTCACGCGCCGCCGCCACGATCAGTGGCAGATGCACCGTCGCATCACCCAGCACAGTCACGTTGCGGGCCTCCTTCGTGAGTTTCCCCCACGAGCGCGCCTCGTCGAGTGTCGCCCCAGAGAGCCCGCCCGTCGACGACGAATCCATCGTGATCTGGACGCCGTAATCGTACGCGCCGGGCGTCACGAGCATCGTCTGGAGCGTGAAGTTCTTCGGCACGCCGCCGCCGACAAGCAGACAGCCCGCGGTGTCGGCGTCGTAGGCCAGATCAGTCAGCGGCGTCATATCCGCCAGCGCGTCGAGGGTGAGATCCGAAATCTGCGAATACATCCACGCCTGCAGGCCGAAGACCGAATCCTGCACCGCGGGACAGTAGATCGGTACGTCGTTTTCATACGCGGCCGCCGCGATCCCGGCATCCTCCTCGATATCTTCCTCGTCGTTCCGTTCTGCGTTGGCCTTCCCGAGTTGCTCGCAGAGTTCCGCAATGCCGACCGACTCTTGATCGGCGAGCGGCGGAAAGACGTTGTCGCGGAGATGGGACTCCAGCAGCGAAAAGTACTCCTGGGGGAGATAGACGTTATAGATCCGGTCGACCTGCTCGTCCCGAAGCTGTTCGTCGAACTCCCGCTCGTCGAGATCGGGATGCTCGTGGTCGCCGTGGTGGTGTTTGCCCCCGATGGCCTCGATCGAGTCGTGGGTCAGGTTCGCACCCGTGGTAATCAGGGCGTCGACGTGGCCATCCCGAATCAGGTCCGCGACGATCTGTCGCATGCCGGTGGGGACCATCGCGCCCGCAAGCGACATGAAGACGGTGCAGTCGTCGTCCGCCAGCATCTCGGTGTAGATGTCGACGGCCTCGTGGACGCCGGCCGCGCCGATGCCGGCGTGGCCGTACTGGTCGGCCAGCTCGCCGACGCTCATGCCGGCCCAGACGTGGCTGTGGCCGATCGGGTCGTGGTCGAAGGTGGTCCGCTCGGGCTCTTCGTACGCTTCGCCCTCGGCGTCGTGATCGTCAGTCATGGCTCGATGTGGGTCGGCCATCGGTTTGAACCGTGCGATCGGTCGGAGCGTGCCTCAGTCCTCGTCGTCGGGGACCGGATCGGTGTCGCCGTAGCGGTGGTGGGGGTCGGTGTCCTCGATCTCGGCCGACCAGTGGGCCTCGGCCTCGTCGTAGAGGTCGTCGGGCGTGTCGGGTTCGTGGTCCTCGAACTCCCCGAACCAGTGGGTCTCGCTGTCGCCGTAGACGTCGCCCGGCTGGACCGCTTCCGGTTCGTTGGGCTCGTGGGCCATCTCCTCGCCGTAGCGCCTCTCTCCCGACCCGTCCTCGTCGTCGACTATCTCTGAATCCGACATGTATGGTCACTCACCAGTATGTGAGAACACTGGGTAGTAAGCGTGTCGCTGGCGACGATTGTCCAGCGGACCAGTCACGTCCTCAACACACATATGTCGGGAGCGTCTCTGAGGGGTATGTACCTCGCCGACGAAGCGTGGCCGGATCTCGGAGCCTACTTCGAGGCGGAATCGATCGCGCTCGTCCCGCTCGGGTCGACCGAACAGCACGGCCCCCATCTGCCGGAGGGAACCGACCACCTCATCGCCGAGGGGGTCGCACGGGCCGCGGCCGAGGAGACCGGCTTCCTCTGTACGCCGACGATCACCGTCGGCGTCAGTCCCCACCATCGCCAGTTCCACGGCACGATGTGGGTCGACGCCCCGGCCTTCCGCGAGTACGTCGAATCGTTCACCCGTAACCTCGCCTCCCATGGGATCGACCGCGTGATCTACGTCAACGCCCACGGGGGCAACGTCGAGCACCTCCGGGAGGTCGGTCGGCGGCTCCGCGACGACGAGGAACTGTACGCCATCGAGTGGATGTGGAACGAGAGCATCCCCGAGTTGGTCGACGAGGTTTTCGAGCACAACGGCCCCCACGGTGGGCCGAAGGAGACGTCGCTGATCCAACACCTGCGGCCGGAACTGGTCCACGACGACCGGCTCGCCGAGGCGCGGGACGGCGGCCTGACCCAGTTCGACGCCGAGACGGGCCGCCAGTACGGCGCGCGGACGTTCTACGACGCCATCGACAACACCGACAACGGGGTTCTCGGCGACCAGACCGACGCCACCGCGGAGAAAGGAGAACGACTGTTCGAGGCCGCTACCGAACAGCTCGTAGCGCTCTCTGAGTGGCTGGCCGACCAGCCGTTCGCCGAGTTGCTCCCCCGCGACCACGTGTAGCATGGCCGACCTCCGAACCTGCGGGGCCCACGGGCCCTTCGACGGCGAGGGCTGTCCCCACTGTGGCACTGCCGGTAGCCACCTCCTGTCGACCGAGCGCCGAACCCGCGTCTCGAAGTTCTGCAGCGGCGCGCTCCGCCATTTCCCCGACGACGCCGGCCTCAACCTCGACGACGCGGGCTGGGCCGACTGGGAGGCCCTCGTCGACCGGACGCGGGCGAAATACGAGTGGCTCGACGAAGCGGCCCTCGCGGCGCTCGTCCAGTTGGATCCGAAAGGTCGGTTCGAACGCGACGGCGACCGGGTGCGGGCCGCCTACGGCCACTCGGTCGAGGTCGACCTCGAAGCCGGCGGCCCACCGGTTCCCGACGTGCTGTATCACGGCACCGCCCCAGACGCGCTCGCGTCGATCGAGGCCGAGGGACTCCGACCCATGTCACGCCAACATGTCCATCTCAGCGGATCAACCGATGCCGCCCGCGAGGTCGGCCGTCGACACGCCGCCACGCCGGTCGTCCTCCGGGTCGACGCCGCGGCACTGGTTGGTGACGGGTGGACGATCACGAAACGCGGCACCGAGGTGTATACGATCGACCACGTCCCGCCGGCGTACTTCGACCGGCTGAAGTGATCCGAGCTACTGCTAAGTAGATACTGTCTACCGATACGTAGCTGCCATTTGTTGTCGAGTAGTCATCGCCTACCGATGAGTAGGAAGTGTTTACCGCCGAAAAACGGCGGGTCGACCGGCGATCAGAGCAGCAGCCCGCTGGTCTGAATGTAGAAGTAGACGGTGAGGGTTGCCGCCATCGCCCAGTGACCAAGGCGGGTCGAACCGCGGCCGTCAGCCATGGTTTTGATAATCGGGTAGCTGATGATGCCGACGGCGATCCCGTTGGCGATCGAGTACGTAAGTGGGATGACGGTTATGGTGAGCGCCGCGGGCACCGACCACGTCGGATCGTGCCACTCGATGTCGGCGACGCCCTCGAACATGATGATGCCGACGATGATCAGCGCGGTAAAGGAGGCGTAGGTCGGGATCGCCGCCGCCAGCGGCACCAGCGGGATCATCAGCAAAAACAGGCCGGCGACCGTCAGCGCCGTCAGCCCCGACCGGCCGCCGGCTTCGACGCCGGTCGACGATTCGACGAACGTCGTGATCGTGGAGGTACCGAGCATCGCGCCGACGGTGGTCCCGATCCCGTCGGCCATCAGCGGCTTGTCCATCTCGGGAAGCGTCCCGTCCTCGTCGAGGAAATCCCCGTACTGGGCGATGCCGATCAGCGCGCCCGCGGTGTCGAAGAAGTCGACGAAGAAGAACGTCAACACGACCAGCCCGAAGGTCGCGGGATCGGTCGTCTGCAGGCCTTCGACGAACGCGCCAGCCAGCGGCGTAATATCGTACTGGATACCGGCGATCATCGAGACGACGCCCTGCTCGTTTACTTGGGTGAGCACCCCCTCGTCGACCAACACGCCCGGCGCGACGACGCCGGCGAACGTCAGCAGGTAGCCGGCGATGGCGGTCGTCAGCACACCGATGAGGATCGCACCGGTGGTGTTGCGCGCCCACAGGATGAGAATCAGTGCCGCACCCAGCGTGCCGAGGATGGCGATCGGGGTCGCCCCGATGTCGCCGAGGGTGACCAGCGTCGCCTCGTCGTTGACGACGATCTGGAGCTCCTGGAGCCCGATCAACAGCAGAAACGCCCCGATCCCGGCCCCGACGGCCAGTTTCACCGGCTCGGGGAAGATGTTGATGACGTACTCGCGGGCCCCAGTCGCGGTGAGACCAATGAAAATCAGTCCCTCGACGAAGACGGCCGCCAGCGCGGTCTCCCACGGTACTCCCAGCCCCAGTACGACCGTGAACGCGAAGTACGCGTTGAGCCCGAGACCCGGAGCCAACGCGAACGGCCGGTTGGCGTACAGCCCCATTACGATCATCGAGATCGCCGAAGTGACGATCGTGACGATCGCCAACATCTGGATGACCTCGATGTCGGAGTACCCCTCGATCTGGATCGCCTCCGAGAGGATCGCGGGGTTAACTACGATGATGTATGCGATCGCGAAAAACGTCGTCAGCCCGGCAACGAGTTCCGTTTTAACGTTCGTGCCCTTTTCAGCGAGATCGAAGTAGGATTGTAAATCCATTCGTTCGATTGAGACTGTCCCGGTCGTCTACTTAAAGGGTGTGATGGTGGTCCTACCGACTACTGCAGAGGTATATGATCTTGTTTTAGGAATATAATCCTCTCTAACCGGGTAGCGACAGTCCCGATGTTCAGTTCCCTCTCATCCAGTGCAGCCGCCGTCGACCGAGTATAACAGTAGTTGCCGACTACTCATATACGGGGTCGACCGGCAGTCCGGCGGCCCGGCGGACGGGACCCACCCAGAAGCGTTATGAGGCCGACCCCGGACTGTACGAACCGATGTTTCTCTCTGGGACAGTCATCGTCGACGCCTCAACGGTGATCGACGAGGGCGCAGTCGTCGTCGAGGACGACCGGATCGTCGCGGTCGGCGACCGCGAGGGGCTCCGCGAGACGTATTCCGACCGCCGCGAGTACCGCGCCGATATCCTCATGCCGGGGCTGGTCGGCAGCCACGTCCACTCGGTCCAGAGCCTCGGCCGGGGGATCGACGACGACAGCGAACTCCTCGATTGGCTCTTCGACTACATCCTCCCGATGGAGTCGACGCTGACCGCCGAGGAGATGGCCGTCGCCGCCAGACTCGGCTATCTCGAACTGATCGAAAGCGGGACGACCACCGTGATCGACCACCTCTCGGTGGCCCACGCCGACCGCGCCTTCGAGGCGGCCGGCGAGATGGGGATCCGCGGCCTGCTCGGGAAGGTGCTGATGGACCAGCGGGCCCCCGAGGGGCTGCTCGAAGACACCGAGGCCGCCCTCGCCGAAAGCGAGCGGCTAATCGAGCAGTACCACGGGAGCTTCGACGACCGGATCCGGTATGCGGTCACCCCGCGGTTCGCGGTCTCCTGTAGCGAGGCGTGTCTCCGCGGCGCGCGCCGGCTGGCCGACGCCTACGAGGGGGTGCGGATCCACACCCACGCCAGCGAGAACCGCAGCGAGATCGAGACCGTCGAGGCCGACACCGGCCGGCGTAACATCGCATGGCTCGACGAGGTCGGCCTCACCGGCGAGGACGTCGTGTTGGCCCACTGTGTGTGGACCGACGAGGCCGAACGCGAGTTGCTGGCCGAGACCGGCACCCACGTCACCCACTGTCCCTCCTCGAACATGAAACTCGCCAGCGGGATCGCTCCGGTCGTCGACTACCTCGATCGCGGGATCAACGTCGCCCTCGGCAACGACGGCCCGCCCTGCAACAACACGCTGGACCCCTTTACGGAGATGAAGCAGGCCAGCGTCCTCCAGAAGGTCGACCGGCTGGATCCAACGGTGACGCCGACGTCGACGATTTTCGAGATGGCGACAGTCAACGGCGCGGCCGCCGCCGGTTTCGACGACGTGGGAAAACTCAAACCGGGCTGGAAGGCCGACATCGTGGGGCTCTCGACGGACTCGACGCGGGCGACCCCCTTGCACGACGTCTACTCGTATCTCGTCTTCGCGGCCCACGGCGACGACGTCGAGTTCACCATGGTCGACGGCGAGGTCCTGCTGGAAGACGGCGAGGTAACCGTCGCCGACGCCGCGGAGATCCGCCGGCAGGCCACCGAGATCGCCGCCTCGATGGATCTCTCGGAGGCCCGGGAGAACGCCCGGGAACTGAAACCCTGACCGGTCGGCGTCGCTCGCTGCAGCCGACCGTACCGCAGCCGCTCGGCCAGAGGGTCGCCGCCGTCGACCGTCGAGCCAACAATAATGTACCACCCTCGGAGTATGTCCGTATGGGACTGACCGATTGGATTCCGGGGATGGGGTCGACCGAGCGAGGTTCCGGAAATGAGGACGTCGACACCTTCTATTTGGCCGACGAGACGCCGTGGAACACCGAACTGCGGGACTACCGACTGCTGATCGGCCCGTCGACCGGGACGGCCGGCGAGGAGTGGGCCGTCTACCGGTGTACCGACGCTGACACCGAGATCCCACCCCGGACCGAACTGCTCGTCTTTCAGGAGGGACGGGTCGTCCCGAACGGCGGCTCCCCGTTTCGGCTTCACCTAGCCCAGTTAGTGTTGGGCGACCGTGTCGACAGGGAGAGTGTCGACGGCTACTTCGTCGAGTTTCCCGAATCACTGGCCGGCGAGCCGATCTCCGGCCGCGGCCCGGTCGACGACGAGGAACTGCGCCGGGGTCATCATCAAGCAGATATAAAGAGCAAACTTCCGAACGGGCACGCTCAGCGACCAGATGAAC
>JAWOEO010000155.1:0-5238 GCA_046482755.1 Halohasta sp.
CGAACGCGGCGTGGAACATTCTTTCTCGCGGTGTAAAAAAGCGGTTAGGAGCGGGACGCTCCGAATCAACGCCTGTGGAGACTGCGCTCCCTGCGGACACCGATTCGGTGTCTGCAAAGTGCGTCGTGAAAGCAGGAAGCCCCACCCTCAAGCGCGAGCCCTTAGGCGAGCGATAGGGTGGGGTAGTTCACAAACGACGCTGATTTCGCGGCGTTTTCGCCAACAGAACACGACCTCCTAGAACTCGACCTCGAACACGTCGACTGACTCGAATAAGATTACTCGAACAACTGCCGCGCATACCGATTGATCGGAGCCCCGAGCCAGTCTCTCTGCTCAGCAATCACCTCGACCACCCCTATCGCCTCCGCCTCAGCAAGCACCCCGCGCTTCACCAACGCCCGAAGCACGATCGGCGAGAGCGCAACCTCGGCCCCAACAAGCGCCTGTAACTCCGGGAGTGCCCGGTAGTCGTCGGTGATCAGAAACGCCGCCTCGGTCTCGTCGACCGCCGCCACACAACTCGCCTCACCCCCATCGATCCGACTCGTGACGTACGCCGCGCCGTCGACGTCCACCACCTGCTCGCCCACCGACTGGACGGCCTCGGCCCCCCGACCGTGGACATCGTCGTACTCGGCGGTCGCTTCGAGTTCCGCCCACACTGCGTGGGTGGTAACGACCTCGAACTCCTCAACAACAGTCTCGATCACATCACCAACGGCCAGCGAAACAAACGCGCTCGTATCGACGACGATCATTCAAGCGCTGCCAGTTCGTCGGCCAACTCCTCGCCGCGGTCGAGAACCTCCTTCGAGGCCCGAACTGCCTCGGCGTCCTGTCGACCGAGCACGTCGACGAGCGTCTCGTCATCGATTCCGTCGGCGAGATACAGGTCGACGACGGCCTCCCGGAACCCCTCCTCGGACTCCTTGTCGGCGAGGTACTGACGCAGGGCTTCGATCACCACCTCGGTCCGGTTTTTGTGCGTGACCTTGGCGGTCACGTCGGCCTGCGTCACCAACTCCTCGGGCAGGCGGAAATTGACCCGTTTCGTCTCCATGTCTGTACATACGTTGTCTGTACAATCGCAAAAGCCTACCGGCGGTGACTCCACCGCGGTCTACTCGTGGGCTGCGTCCCACTCGTCGGGTTTTCGGACGTTGGGACACTGGTTGCAGACGATCCGGCCCATCGTGTCCATCGCGTTGTCGACGGTCCCGCAGTTGCCACACCGATACCCCCACCGCTCGGCACCGTCGGCGTCGGCATACACCACGTAAAACGGGCCTTCGGAGCCGCGTTCGGTCTCGTCGCGGTCGACAAAAAGCGTCCCCTCGTCGGTCGAGATCGTCTCGATATCCATACGCCCACCGAGTACCGCGCCGGACTTATCAGGTCCGGAAACTCTCGCCGCAGCCGCATTCGGAGACGACGTTGGGGTTTTCGACGTGGAACCCCGCCGCCTGCAGGCCGTCTTCGTACTCTAGCCGGCTGCCGCCGATGTACTCCTGGCTGGCGGGGTCGACGAACACTCGCAGGCCGTGGTGAACTGTCACCGTGTCGTCGGCCTCGGGTTCCGTATCGAAGCGCATCCCGTAGGACAGGCCCGCACAGCCGCCCTGCTGGACGAACAGCCGGAGCCCGCCGACCTCGGGGTCCATTCCTTCGCCCTCCATCAGTGCCAGCGCCTGCTCGGCGGCCGCCGGCGACACCTCGACGACGGCCTCACTGCCGTCGACCGTTCCCGTGCTCATACCTCCCACTCGTTGGCCAAGCCTGTTAACTGTGACGACAGAACGTAACCGAATCGAATTTCATCGACCGACCGGAAGGTACCTACTCGAAGCGCCGCCGGACGCTTTCGGCGTGGGCCTCCAGCCCCTCGGCCTCCGCCAATGTCGTAATGGTCTTCGAGAGGCCATCGAGACTCCCCTCGTCGAGTCGCTGGACCGTCGTCGACCGGAGAAAGGCGTCGACGGAGAGTCCGCCGAACCGTTTGGCCCCGCCGTTGGTCGGCAGGACGTGGTTGGTCCCGGAGGCGTAGTCGCCCGCCGCCACCGGAGTGTAGGGCCCCAAAAAGACGCTGCCGGCCGAGTCGATCCGGTCGAGGAGTGCCTCGTCGTCGTCGGCCTGAATCGAGAGGTGTTCGGCGGCGTACTCCTCGGCGAACAGCACGGCCTCGGACATCGAGCGGGCCACCAGCACGCCGCTGGCCTCGTTGTCGAGGGCCGACTCGATGATCTCGCTCCGCTCGCGGCCGTCGACCTGTTCGTCGACGGCCTCGCAGATCTCCTTGGCTACCTCCTCGTCGTCGGTCACGGCGACGACCGAGGAGTTGGGGTCGTGTTCGGCCTGTGCAACGAGGTCGCTGGCGACGAACGCGGGGTCGGCGGTCTCGTCACAGACCACGAGCACTTCGCTCGGCCCAGCGAGGAAGTCGATCTCGACGTCGCCTCGGACCTCGGCTTTGGCCGCCGTCACCCACTTGTTGCCGGGGCCGACGATCGTGTCGACCGCGTTGACGGTCTCGGTCCCATACGCCAGTGCGGCGACAGCCTGTGCCCCGCCGGTAGCATAGACCGCATCCGCGCCGGCCTCGTGGGCGGCCGCGAGGGTGACGGGGTTGATCGGTTCGGCCGGCGGCGTGGCGACCGCGACGTGGTCGACGCCCGCGATCTTCGCGGGGATGACGCCCATCAACACGCTGGAGGGGTAGGCGGCAGTGCCGCCCGGCGCGTAGACCCCGACGCGTTCGATGGGGCGGAACCGTCGGCCCAACTCGCGGTCGCCGAACGTCTCGCGCCAGTCGTCGGGGACCTGTCGCTCGTGGAACGCACGGATGTTGTCGGCCGCCTCGCCGATCGCGTCAAGGATCCCGTCGTCGACGTCCTCGTGGGCGCGCTCGGCGAGATCGGTCACGTCGAGATTGCCGACCTCGACGCCGTCGAACTCCGCGGCGAGTTCGCGGAGGGCCACATCGCCCTCTTGACGGACACGGTCGACGATCTCGGCGGCGTCGCTTCGGGCCGACTCGATCCCGGCGTCGCGCTGGAAGAAGGCGACACGCTCGTCGGGAGAGAGATCAGCAACGGCTCGATAGTCCATAGGTCGGTTTCGGATGCGCCGCGAAAAACGGTTTCTATCCTGGAAATGGGAGCTACGCGCCGTAGCCCTCGCCGTCGATCTGCCCGCCGAAGGTGCTGTAGAGGAACTTGAAGTACCACAGGACGACCAGCAGGACCGGCAGCCCCAGCACGCTCGTGAGGTTGAGCGCGAGCGGCGAGACGACGACCGCGTCGATGGTGAGGCCGGTGGCGGGGTAGATCGTCGGGTACAGCAGCGTGGCGACGAGGCCGATGAGCATGAACGACAGCCCGATGGTGGCCCCGAACCAGAGCTTGTGGCGGCCCTGGCGGGCGGCGACGACCCCACCGACGCCGAAGACGACGCTGGCGAGGACGACCGCGACTGCGGGCAGCGTCAACAGCAGCGCCCGGACGTTCGAGGGGTTGAGCCAGTAGACGACCCCCAGCAGGACGACGACGCCGCCGAGATAGGCTGCCGTCGAGAGCGTCCCATACAGGGTCATATCCGCCGAGAGTTGCCCGCTGGTTTTGGCGGAGACGAACGCCGCGCCGCTGGTCACACAGAGCGCCACCAGCCCGACGCCGGTCAGCAGGCTCGGCAGGCTGAGGACGGCCGTCCCGAAGATCCAACTGCCGACGAGCATCCCCAGCAGCAGCGGCGTCACCGTGCTACCGAAGACGAACAGTTGGTCACAGCGGCGGTGCCACTCGGGGTCCTCGCGCTGTTCGCGGAGTTCGGGGGCGACACCCCGCATGAGCAGCGCCATCACGGCGCCGATCGCCAGCAGGTAGTGGTCGCTCAACAGCCGGGAGTAGATCGCCGGGAACGCCGCCAGCAAGGTGACGCCGAAGGCGACCAGCCAGACCTCGTTGGCGTCCCAGACCGGCCCGAACGCCGACAGCAGCGTCTCCTTGTCGTGGTCGTCGCGGGTTGCATACAGCATCCCGATGCCGAAGTCCATCCCGTCGAGGGCGACGTACATCGCCAGGGTGAACATGACCACGCCGAACCAGACGGCCGGCAGCGATTCGACGAGGTAGGCGTCGACCGGGATCAGGAGGCTAGTCATCGCCTTTCACCCACGGCATCTGTGGTCGACCGACCTCGTCTTTCTCGCGGACGCCCATCCGTTCGAGTTCGCCCTCGATCATCCACTTGAGGACGAAGCCGAAGGCCGCCAACAGCGCGATGTAGAGGACGACAAACGCCACGAGCGTCCCGGTCGCCTCGGCCCCCGTCAGGGTTGGCGAGACGGCGTCGTTCGTTTTGAGCACGTCCTGGATCACCCACGGCTGGCGGCCGATCTCGGTGACGTACCACCCCGTCTCGAGGGCGACGAACCCGAGTGGGCTCGCCAACATCATCGCCTGTAAGTAGCGGGTACGCTCGGCCAACTGGCCCTTCCTGAGGAGGTTCCCGCCCCACAGCGCCAGCCCGATGAACAGGAAGCCCAGCCCGACCATCAGGCGGAACGACCAGAACACCAGCGCCACGGGTGGGTTGTCGTCGTACTCGTGTAAGCCGGTTACTTCGGCGTTGAAATCACCACCGCTGGCGAGGAACGAGCCGAGGGCGGGCAGGCTAATCGTAAACAGGTTGTCGGTCCGCGGATCGGTTAGCGCGTCGGCACTCTTCGGAATCGCGATCAGATGGAGGTCGGCCTGGCCGGTGTCGTAGTGGGCCTCCATCGCGGCGAACTTCTGTTCCTGGGTCTCGGCGACGTGTCGACCGTAGGCGTCGCCGTGGATCGCCTGCAGCGGCGCGCTAATGAGCAGCAGGACGACCGCCATCCGGAGGGCGGTGTTCCAGGCCTTCGAGTCACGCTTCCGCCAGATCATGTAGGCGGCGATCCCGGCGACCATGAGCGTCACCGAGATCACCGAGGCGTTGACCATGTGGACGTACATCCACCCCATCCGCGGGGTGAGAAACGCCGCCACCGGATCGGTGAGCTGGGCGACCTCCATCCCGTTGCGCTCGATCATCTCGAAGCCACGCGGCGTCTGCATCCACGCGTTGACGACGAGGATCCAAAAGCCCGAGAGCCACGCGCCGAAGCCGGTCAGCACCGACGACAGCACGTATTTTCTTGAAGATTACCTTGAACTTCTGTTCGAGTATCTCTTTTAAGACGTTTGTGTTAAGATT
>JAWOEO010000170.1:0-14269 GCA_046482755.1 Halohasta sp.
AACAGCAGGTCGACGTCGTCCGGCACGTCCTCGGGTGTCGTCGCACCGACTTCGATCTCGGCGACGTCGTCGGGGATCTGCGTTTCGACCCGCCATTTGGCGGCCTCTCGGTAGAGTTTTCCGGCGCTCGATTCGCTTGCGGTCAGGGCGGCGATCTCGAAGGTCGGGTGGCCGTCGAGTAGCTGAATGAATCGCTGTCCGACCGCGCCCGTCGCTCCGAGAATGCCTACTTGTACTGCCATTACCGTGGGGTGCAGTCTCATACACATAAGTGGGTCGGATTGCCGGTAGGTTGTCGAACAATCAGGAAGAACACGGCCGCTGTCGGCGATACTCGACCGGAACTGTCAGTCAATCTCTGTCGCTTTGTTATATAAGTAGACCACACACTGCGACCGCCTCGTGTTTGTCTATCTCCGGATCAGTTTGGTTGGTGTTTGTGAATTCGTTCGTGACGTGTCGGTGGTCGTGGCCATCGTTCGGACGGAAGGCGTAAATCGCTGGCTGGCGGAAGTCGACCTGCGTGCCCTAGTCCCCGGCGGAGTACTCCTTGTTGGGAGCGATGATCGTCCGGAGAACCCAGGCACGCGATATACGGTTCGCCGTCGACCGCAACGACGGCCGCCCGGCACGAGGGTTTCCCGACCGACACGGCATGCCGCCGACAGGATGAGGTCGGACGTTAGTGTTCCGGGCTACATTTCGACTAGTATAGACGTGTCTGTACCGTGAGCCAACAGTCTCGTCGCGGTCGCTGCAAGAGGGCGATAACAATGGACGAAGGCTTTTACATATACGAGCGTAAAGCATTCGTATATGTCTGATGCAGACTCTCCGACTACTGATAACGGACCGGAGATGGTTCAGATCAACCTCCGGCTAAGCAAAGCGTTCCTCGAAGATATCGACACGACGTGGGAAGAAGAGGGGTTCAATTCCCGGAGCGAGTTCCTTCGCCATGCCGCTCGGGATGCAGTAAAACATCCGAGTTTCACGCGTGAAGGATGGAAACAGATCGCAACAAGCGAACACGAACTCCGAACCGGTAGCACGCAGTTGGTCTCTCGGGACGAAGTTATCGAAATGATAGACCGAGACGAAGATGGCGAGTGATGGTGACTGGAGTTGGACGTTCACACCCCGCACTGCCGACCAGTTCGATAGCCTCGATACACATATTCAGGACCGGATCACGTCGAAACTCGACGAGATCGTCGACTCCGAGTGGCGGGAGCCAGGAGAGTTTCTAGAGCCGTTAACTGGCGGCCCGTTCTCCAAACTCCGTATCGGGAACTACCGGCTTGCCTGTATTCTCAACCGTAGCAACGCTATCCTCGAAGTACATCGAATCGAACACCGGAGCGGGGCCTACACTGCGGACGACTGACGACTACGCTCCGAATCCGACAGATCGTTTTTATTTCGGCTTCGCTGAACCCACTAGTAGATTTTCGCCCGGTAGTGTTCCGGGCGTACATTGAATTTCGTCCAGCAACGCCGAGGTCCGGCCGGAAGTCGACGAACGTAACCGCTTTTTGTCCGACAGCCGTACGTTCAGTATGGTCGTACCGTTGGAGATGGGCTGGCGGCAGCTGTTGTTCGAAAACTGGCCGGTCGACCCCGAGGTGGTGGATGCCCACCTCCCCGCGGGGCTGGAGCCCGACACCTACGACGGGGCGGCATGGCTCTCGGTGGTCCCCTTCACCAACGTGGCGGTCCGCCCGAAGGGGCTCCCCCGAGGGCTCGGGATCCGGCTGCCCGAACTCAACCTCCGGACGTACGTCACCCGCGACGGCGTTCCCAGCGTCTACTTCTTCAGCCTTGACGCACAGGGGGTCGTTAGCGTCCTCGGCGCACGACTGTTCCAGCACCTGCCGTACTACTACGCCCGGATCGCCTTGGACTGGGCCGACGGCCGCGTCGACTTCCGGAGCCGGCGGCTCCATCCCGGCGACCGGCCGGCCCACTACGAGGCGCGCTACTGGCCGACCGGCGAGCCGTTTGCGGCCCCCGAGGACCCCTTCGGCGAGTTCCTCGTCGAGCGCTACCGGTTCTACACGCAGGCCCCCGATGGCTCGATCCGGTACAGCGACGTCGACCACGAGCCGTGGACGCTCTACCCGGCGGCCGCCGACGTCGAGACCAACACGCTGCTGGAAGCCAACGGCTTCGCCGAACCCGATGCCGAACCGGTGTACTACTACAGCCCCGGCCTCGATGTGGTCGCCTCTCGCAGCCAGCAGCCGTAGTCCCCGCATCGATCCCGATCGTGGGAGACCGTTCGGCCGCGAGCTACCGACAGGGCCACTGGCGACACAGGTTGTCACCCTGTCGTACTGTCACTATCAATTACAATAGATTCTTTGTGATGTCGACCCATCGTTCGCCTGTACTATGACAGTTCGCTGGATCGACGACCTGCGGTCGACCGATCTCGACTCGGTTGGTGGGAAGGCGGCCTCGCTGGGCGAACTCACGGCAGCCGGCCTCCCGGTGCCGCCGGGGTTCGTCGTCACCGCCTCAACCTACCGAACGTTCCTCGAAACCACCGGCATCGGCAGTGAAATCTTCGACGCGCTGGCGGTCGACGACGACCTTGCCGCGGCCGCCGAACGGGCCCGCGAACTCGTCGTCGAAACGCCGGTCCCCGACGACGTGCGCGCGGAGATCATCGCGGCGTATCGCGACCTCGGCGAGTGGGAGGACACCGAACCCGACGACGCCACCGAACCGTTCGTCGCGGTTCGCTCCTCGGCGACCGCCGAGGACCTCCCCGATGCGTCGTTCGCCGGGCAGTACGAGACCATCCTCAACGTCACCGAGGCGGACCTTCTCGATCGGGTCAAGGAGTGTTGGGCCTCGCTGTTCTCCGAGCGGGCGGTCCACTACCGGAACACCAACGGGTTCGACCACGAGGACGTCGACATCGCCGTCGTCGTCCAAGAGATGGTTGCGGCCGACAAATCCGGCGTCATGTTCACCCGCCACCCCTCGACGGGCGACCGGCAGATGATCGTCGAATCCGCGTGGGGACTCGGCGAGGCCGTGGTTTCGGGGATGGTGTCGCCGGACCACTACGAGATCGACCCCGAGACGGCCACCGTCGTCGAGTCGACGGTTGCCGAAAAGAAACAACAGATGATCAAAGACCCCGAAACGGGCGAGACGGCACTCCAGCCGGTGGGCGACGAGCGGCGGACCGCCCGCGTGGTGACCGACGCCGAGATCGAGCGGCTGGTCGAACTCGGCCGCCGTGTCGAAGACCACTACGGCGAACCACAGGACGTCGAGTGGGCAATCAGCGACGACGAACTGTTCATGCTCCAGTCGCGGCCGATCACGACGATCGCCGACGACGCCGAAACGGAGGAGACGGACGCCACACGAGGAACCGACGAGGCGGCCGGTCGGGCCCAGACGGTCGTCGACGGCGGGGGCGACCAGCAGGTGGCCGGAGTCGACGCCGAGGCAGAGACCGACGACGACGTGCTCGTCCGTGGTGTCAGCGCGAGCCCCGGCACTGCGTCGGGAGAGGTCCGGCTGGTACGGAAACTCGATCACCTCGATCAGGTAACGGAGGGCGACGTGCTGGTCAGTTCGATGACGACGCCGGATATGGTGCCCGCGATGCAGCGGGCCGCTGCTATCGTCACCGACGAGGGTGGGATGACCTCCCATTCGGCGATCGTCTCCCGCGAGATGGGCGTCCCCGCGGTCGTCGGCACCCGAACCGCGACAGACGTGCTGGAATCCGGCCAGCAGGTCGTCGTCGACGGGGAGATGGGCACTGTAAGCGAGAGCCACCCAACGGCCGGGGCGGCGGCCGAACCCGACTACGATCCCGTCGAGTCGGTTCGCCCCCAGACGCCGGTCAAGCCGATGACCGCCACCGAGGTCAAGGTGAACCTCTCGATTCCCGAGGCCGCCGCCCGCGCGGCCGCGACGGGAGCCGACGGCGTCGGCCTCTTGCGGATCGAACACATGGTGATCTCGTTGGGCAAGACGCCCGAACAGTACATCGCCGACCACGGCGAGGACGCCTTTATCACCGAACTCGTCGACGGGATCCGCACGGTTGCCGAGGAGTTCTACCCCCGGCCGGTGCGGGCCCGCACACTCGACGCGCCGACAGACGAGTTCCGCGACCTCGATGGGGGGAGCGACGAACCGCACGAACACAACCCGATGCTGGGCTACCGGGGGATCCGCCGGAGCCTCGACAAACCCGATCCCTTCCGGTGTGAACTGCGAGCCTTCAAGCGCCTGTTCGATGCGGGCTACGACAACGTCGAGTTGATGTTGCCGCTGGTCAACGACAGCGAGGACGTCGACCGCGCCAAACGCCTGATGGAGGAGGTCGGCATCGACCCCGCGAAAGCCCGGTGGGGCGTGATGATCGAGACCCCCGCCAGCGCGCTGTTGATCGAGGAGATCGCCGCCGCAGGCATCGACTTCGTCTCCTTCGGCACGAACGACCTCACCCAGTACACACTGGCGGTCGACCGGAACAACGAGTTCGTCGCCGACCGGTTCGACGAACTCCACCCCGGCGTGTTGTCGCTGATCGAATCCACGATCGAGACCTGCCGCGAGCTGGGCGTCGACACCAGTATCTGTGGACAGGCGGCCTCCAAGTCCGAGATGGTCGGCTTCCTGGTCGAACAGGGGATCAGTTCGATCAGCGCGAACATCGACGCGGTTCGGGACGTCCAACACGAGGTCAAACGGGTCGAACAGCAGCTGTTGCTCGATTCGGTCCGCTGAGAAACCGAAACGCCGGCTGAGCGCCGGCCGGACGGTCAGCGACCGACATTTCGCCGCGTCACCCGTGCGTGCTAGTCTTCGACAAGGTTGAATACCCCCGGCAGTCTACGTACAGATTGGACTATGGATATCACTGATATTGTTATGACGGAGTTCGTCGAGGTGGACGTCGACGAACGGCTGGCGAAGGTGCGGGCCCGGTTCGAGGAGGAGAACCCACGGGGGGTTATCGTCACCGACGACGGCGACTACGAGGGGGTCATCGGGGAGTCGGAGCTGGTGAAATCCCGGATTCAGGACGACACGAAAGCCAGCGTCCTGATGACCTCCGCGCCGCGTGTCGACCGCCACGAGGACGTCCGGGAGGTCGCCCGGCTGCTGGTCGAGGGCGACGTTCGGATCGCCCCGGTCTTCCGCGGGGAGACCCTCGACGGGATCATCACGACCGACGCCATCCTGCAGGCGGTCGTCGAGAATCTCGATGCGCTGGTCGTCGACCAGCTCTACTCCGAGGACGTCATCAGCATCGCGGCGAAGTCCAGCGTCGGCCAGGCGATCAACCGGCTCCGTGAACACGGCATCTCGCGGCTCCCGGTGGTCGACGACGCCGGCGGCCTCGACGGCGTGTTGACCACCCACGATATCGTCGACTTCGTGGTTCGGGACCACGAGCGCCAGCACAAAGGCGACCGCAGCGGCGACAACGACCGGATGTTGGATCTCCCCGTCGAGAACCTGATGTCGAGTCCGGTCCTCACCGCCGACCCCGACGAGAGCGTTCGGACGGCCGTCGAGCGCATGTTCGACAACGACATCTCCGGGCTGGTCGTCACCGGCGACGACGGTGGCGTCGCCGGCGTCGTCACCAAAACCGACGTGCTGCGGGCGCTGACGTTCACCGAAGAGGAGACGATGGACGTCCAGATCACCAACGTCGAACTGCTGGACACGATCGCCCGCGAGGAGATCGTCGACTCGATCACACAGGTGGTCGACAAATACCAGGAGATGAACGTGATGCACGCCCACGTGCGGTTCCACGAACACAAGGAGAAACTTCGCGGCACACCACTGATTCAGGCCCAGATTCGGCTGCGGACGAGCCACGGCCAACTGGCGGGCTCGGGCGAGGGCTACGGCGCGAACCACGCCTTCCACGTCGCCCTCGACAAACTGGAGCGGAACGTCCTCGAACTGAAGGGGATCAACGCCGACAAGGAGTACCGTGGCCAGCTGCTCCGGAAGCTCAACGAGATCTAGTCGCGTCGGTCGGTCACTTTCGTCGACTCGTTTCGTTTTTCTTCGTTCGGCATTTCCACCGGTTACGTATGTGAACCGTCCACTTCGTCATGTTTTTGACTGCAGACAGTCAATAGCGGGTTATGAGCGCAGACGAGGACAAGTATCCCGCGGAGTCCGGGCGTCGACGGTTCGTCAAAGGTGTCGTCGGTGGCGCGGCACTCGCCGGTGTGGGTGCCACTGGTGCCGTGTCGGTCAACACACTGACGACCTCCTCCGGTGCGGGTGGGGGGCCGGTCGAGGCGATGGTCATCGAACGCACTGGCGGTCCCGCACCACGCGGGATGCCACAGATCCCGATCGAGATCGACGACGAGGGGTTCATCAAGGGCGTCTGGCCCGAGATCGACACCGAAATGGTCGAAGGTGTCGAAGTCGAGGTCGCCCGCCAAGATATGGGTGGCATCACCTACTCTCAGGAGTGGTTCCAGTACTGCGGCTTGGAGTCCAACAACGGCCTCGATCCGAGCTACGAGTCGGAAAACTACTTCAAAACCGATCCCGGTGCGTCCTACGAGTGGCAGTCCGACAAGGACGAAGGCGACCGGTTCAACATCTCGGAGTTCGACGACTACACCGAGTGGCAGTCGGATGCCGGCATCGGTTCGGCTGGCGTCGGAAAACCTGCCCAAGCCATCTGGCGCTCCGGCGAGTCGGACAACCCCATGCCGGTGATGATCCTTCGGTCCGAGGCGATCGAATCGGCCGCCCAAGACAACGAGTGGCTGCAAGCCAGCACCGATCAGGGCGTCATCGCATGGCTCAACAAGTGTACCCACTTCTGCTGTGTGCCGAGTTTCAAGACCGCCGGTGATGCGCCGAAATACGATGCCGCCGACAAGGTGTACTGTGCGTGCCACCAGTCGGTGTACGATCCGTTCTCGATCAAAACCGCGCTCTACGTCTCCCGGCCCCGTCCCAATTAGTCGAGGCCGACCCCCGGACTTTTCAGCCGTCTCCGCCGAGTAGCTGTATGGCCGAGACACGTTTCGAGACCGAACGCGACCGTGCCCGTCGACTCCTCGACGCCGAGGACCTCACTGCCCTCCACGTCGGCGTGATCCACGACGACCGCACCGTCGACACTGTCGCCTCCCGCCGCGCCGATGCCGACTCCGAGGCGGAACTCCAGGCGCTCTCGTTGCTCGCAACCCACATCCGCGCGGTCGCTGCCGAGGCCGGAGCCGACTACGAAACGGTCGCCGCCGATGCCGCGGCTATCGCCGCACAACTCGAATCGCTCCCCATCGACTCCCCCGACGACGCGGGCGCAACCGAGCCGACCGACGACACGACCGAGAGCTGATCCCCCGATCAGTTGTCGGCGGCGCTGTCGGCCGACCGATACCGCCACAGCAGGCCGACGCCGGCGAGGCCGGCGGTCAAGCCCGGTATGATGCCGAGATCGACAGCAAGCCGACCGAACGGGGTCGACTTGAGGACGACCGCCCCCGCCACGAGGCCACCCACACAACCCAGACACAGCATCACGAACACAACGGTATCACGGACCACATACCGGTTCATTCCCTCACAGGTTTCGCTCCCGGAATCGTAGTTATACAGCGGCTACCGACCGATCCACGACGAGTAAACGACGGCTACCAATCAGTAGAGACCACCTACGCGCCGTCAAACCGGTAACCGGGGAGCGAGCCACAGCGATTCGGTAGCTCCGCGGCGGCCGCCCGGAGGTCGTCGACGGCCGCTCGCTCCAGCCGGTCGGGGGCGACCAGTAGCTCGACCGGCTGCTCACCCAGCGGGACGAAGCCGAGACCCAGGCTCTCTGCGGTCGACCGGAGGCCGAGGCCGGCGTCTGCCCGGCCGTCGGCGACCCGGCGGGCCGGGGTCTCGACGGCGTCGACCGTCGACTCGAAGCCCGCGATCGCCTCGACCAGATCGTGTCGGGAGACGCCGCGGTCGTCGGCCAGCGCCGCGAGCGCATTCGAGAGGCTCGTCCGGAGCCCGGAGGCCGTCCCGCGGTTGACGAGCCGGAGATCGCGGTCGACGAGGTCGGCGAGCCCCGAGACTTCGGCAGGGTTGCCCGCGGGGACGACCAGCCCCCACTTGCGGTGCCATCGAGCGACCGGATCGGCGTCGGTATCGTCCGGTGGGCCGGCGACGACCGCGAAATCCGGCAGCCCGTCCCGGAGCCGCGCCAGTCCCGCCCGGCTGCCGTAGGGGAGGTACCGCGGGGCATCGAGGCGGTCGAGCAGCCGGTCGACGGCGGGGTCGTCCTCGCCGATCCCCAGCAGCGACGGCGGGGTGCGCTCCGCCGAGAACAGCCGAACGGTCACGGCCTCGCCGGCCGACAGGTAGTCGGTGTCCGGATCGATCGGGACCACCCCGTCGGCGTCCACGAGGCTGGTGGTCGCTCCCGACCCCTTGTCGACCGGGTAGACGAGCCGGCGGTCGCCCGCGTCGGCGACCCCGACCGCCAACAGTCTGAGCCGCCCGGCCTCCGAGCGGGCTTCGACGGCCATCTCGCCGTCGAGGGTTGCCGTCTGGGGCTCGGGTTGGCCGGCGGCCTCGCGGATCGCCGGCGCGACGAACACCCGGAAGATCGTCATCGCCGAGACGGGATAGCCCGGCAAGCCGATGTAGGCCGACTGCCCGTTGTCGCGGTCGAGTCGGCCGACGAGCATCGGTTTGCCGGGTTTGACCGCCACCCCGTGGAGCAGTAGCGCACCCCTCTCCTCGATCACCTCGTAGATCACGTCGACTGCACTCGCCGATGTCGACCCCGAGGAGACCACCAGATCACACTCCTCGGCCGCCTCGCGGAGCAGCCGTGCTAATTCCTCGTAGTCGTCGCCCGCATGCGGGTACACCACTGGCTCGCCGCCGGCGGCGTCGACGCTCGCGGCGATCGTGTCGCTGTTGACATCGTGGATCTGCCCGCGGCTGCTGTCGAGGTCATCGCCGGGTCGGACCAGCTCCTCGCCGGTCGAGATGATGCCGACTTTCGGGGGCGCTCGCACCGGCACCGCGTCGACGCCGAGCGCCGACAGCAGCCCGATCTCCCGAGGCGTCAATTGGCGGCCCGCGCCGAGGGCCCGCGAGCCGGCGGCGATATCGGCTCCCGCGGGCATCACGTTGTCGCCGGGGGCGACCGCATCGCGGATCTCGATCGCCGCCCCGTCGTCGACCGCCTCGGTTCGCTCGACGACGACGACCGCGTCGGCCCCCTCTGGGAGCACCGCGCCCGTCGAGATCTCGACGCATTCGCCGGGGTCGACGCTCGCTTCGGGGGCCTCGCCGGCGTGGACCGCGCCAGCCAGCGCCAGCCGCTCGGGGGCGGCCTCGCCGGCCCCGAACGTATCGCGGGCCCGGACGGCGTAGCCGTCCATCGACGCCCGGTCGAACCCCGGCACGTCGACCTCAGCGTCGACGCGCTCGGCGAGCACCCGGCCGCGGGCCGCCCGGAGGTCGACCGTCTCGGTGCCGCCGCCGAGTTCCAGCCCGTCGATCGCCGCCCGGACCTCGTCGGGGGTGGCCAGCGTGCGGAACTCCTTGCGGCTCATGGGTTGGCCTCCCATGTTCGGCGGCTCATGGCTTCGCCTCCCCATATCCGGCGGCTCATGACCTCGCCTCCCAGTCTTCGACGTCGACACGGTCGCCGGCGGCGTACCCCTCCCGGTCCTCGGGGACGACCACCCAGCCGTCGGTCAGCGCGACGCTCGACAACACCCCGGCCCCCCCAGTCCGGGTGGGGGTGGCGACGCGTTCGCCGTCCTCGTGGTCGACTGCGACCCGTGCGAACGTCCGCGTGCCGGGCTCGCTGGGGAGCTTTCGTTCGAGGGTGGCCTCTTGACTCGGTACGGGGTCGATCGGGAGGTGACCCATCCGTTTCAGCGCCGGCCGGAGCAGTTGGACCGCCCCGACCAGACAGGAGACCGGGTACCCCGGCAGCATGAGCACCGGCGTCGACTCGACGACGCCGAAGCCGACCGGGTGGCCGGGTTTGATGCCGATGCCGTGGACCAGTAGCTCGCCGAGATCCGCGATCACCTCCGGCAGGAGGTCCCGCTGGCCGACCGACGAGCCGCCGGTCGTGACGATGATGTCCTTGGTGAGGTCCCGCTGGATCGCTGCCCGGAGCGCGGACGTGTCGTCGGTCACGATGTTCCGGTAGGTCGCTTCGCCGCCCCAGCGGTCGACCTGCCGGCTGACGGTCAACCCGTTGGTCTCGATGATTTCCCCCGGCTCGGGGTCGGCCTCGACGAGTTCCTCGCCGGTCGGCACCACGCCGACGGTCGGCCGTTCGTAGACGTCGACCTCCCAGCGGCCGACCGACCGGAGCAGGCCGAGATCCGAGGGCCGCAGCCGGTGGCCCGGCTCGTAGAGCGTCTGGTCAGCCGCGACGTCCTCGCCGGTCTCGCCGACGTTCTCGCCGGCGGCCACCGGCTGTCGGACTGCGACCCCCTCGGCCTCGTCGTCGACCTGTTCGATCCTGACGACCGCGTCGGCCCCCGCAGGGAGTTCGCTGCCGGTGTGGACCCGGCTGGCGGTGCCGGGGTCGACTCCCTCGGATCGTGGGACCGGCTCCAACAGTGCTGGGGCGTGGGTGTCGGCTCCGAAGGTGTCGGCGGCCCGGACGGCATAGCCATCCATCGCCGCCCGATCGTAGCCCGGTACGGGATCGTCGGCGGTGACGGCGGTGGCGACCACCCGGCCGTCGGCCAGCCGAAGGGGGAGTCGCTCGGTTCGGTCGTGGGGCTCGACCGCCGACAGCAGCCGCTCTCGGGCGGTCGACAGTCGGGTTCGGTCTTTGAACCCGGCGCGTCGTCTCTCGTCTGCCATACCTCCCGTTTCGTCGCCGGACCCATAAGCCCGCGCGGTCTGGTCGTCGAAACCGTCGATCGCCCGTGGCCGACCGCGGGGTTTTTCGACCTCGCGTTCATAGGGAGAAGTATGTCAGCATTGCGTGATGCGCTCCGAGAACTCCCGGACGCGGTGTTTGCGGACCTACTGGAATCGGACGACGCCTACCGGCTCGTGCTTGACGTGCCCGGCGTGACCGCCGACACCGCCGACATCTTCGTCGACGGGAGCCGGCTGACCATCGAGGCCCGCCGGGAGAAGGCTACCCCCGAGGCGTTCCGCTACGTCCGGGAGGACCGCCCGCTGTTCCTCGATGCCGAACTGCCGGTACCGCCGGAGGCCGACGGCGACGACGCGCGTGCCGAGGTCGACCGCGGCGTCTTGGAGATCACGCTGCCGAAAACCGAAGCCGGGTCCGGGCAACCCATTCCGATCGACGACGCCGCGGAGTAGGTGGTCACTCTGGTCTCTCTCCGCGCCTACTGGCGATTTGTCGTCGTCTTTTATCGCTTTTCGCCGCTGTTGTTCGCCTACCTTCGGGACCGCAAGCGGTTCATCCTTTTCGGCCGGTCCAGACGCGTCACCACCGAGATGCAGCTCGAACGGGCCGAAATCCTGCTCGATACCCTGCTCACCCTCGGCCCGACGTTCATCAAACTCGGCCAACTGCTGTCGACCCGGCCCGACATCCTCCCGAAGGCCTACATCGACGTGCTGTCGAGCCTCCAGGACGACGTGCCACCGGCGCCGTGGTCGGAGTCGAAGCTCGTCATCGAGGACGAACTCGGACCGGTCGATGAGGTCTTCGACGAGTTCGACACCGAGCCGATCAGTGGCGCGAGCCTCGGGCAGGTGTATCTCGCGGTCTACGGGGGCGAGCAGGTCGCCGTCAAGATCCGGCGGCCCAACATCGAGTCGCTGGTCGAAGCCGACCTGCGGGTGTTGCGGTGGTCGGTCCCGATCCTCGTGCGGTTCCTCGGGGAGGGACGGGCCTTCTCGCTGGACAACCTCACCGAGGAGTTCGCCAAAACCATCCGCCAAGAGATGGACTACAGCCGCGAGCGGGACATCCTCGAAGAGATCCGCGGCAACTTCGAGGCCAACGGCGACATCCAGATCCCCGAGCCGGTCGACGACGCCTGTGGGCCCCGAGTGCTGACGATGGAGTACCTGCCGGGAACCAAGATCACCGACATCGAACGGCTCGACGAGTTCGGGGTCGATCGCACCGCGTTGGCGACCAAACTCCAGCGGATCTACCTCCAGATGATCGTCCAAGACGGCGTCTTCCACGCCGATCCCCACCCCGGAAACCTCGCGGTCGCCGAGGACGGTTCGATCATCTTCTACGACTTCGGCATGTCCAGTACGGTCGACCCCTTCATTCAGGAGAAGATCGTCGACTTCTACATCGCCGTCGCCAACCAGGATATCGACGCGATCCTCGATACGCTGGTCGACATGGGGACGCTCAGCCCCACGGCCGACCGACAGGTGATGGGCGACGTGATGGAACTCGCCATCGCCGACGCCCGCGGTGACGACATCGAGCAGTACCGGGTCAACCAGATCATCGAGCAGGTCGAGTCGACGATCTACGAGTTTCCCCTGCGGCTCCCGCGGAACCTCGCGCTCGTGTTGCGGGTGGCGACGGTCGTCGAAGGCGTCTGTGTGACGCTGGACGAGGACTTCGATTTCATTTCGGTCGCCACCGACTATCTGACCGAGGAGGGCTACCGCGAGGAGACGGCCAAGCGGCTGTTCGAGGAGGGCGGCCAGCAGGTCCAGCGGACCGCCCAAGCGCTGTTTACGGTGCCGCCGAAGCTCGAACGCGTCCTCGATACGGTCGAGCGGGAGAACCTCACGGTCAACGTCCAGATCGACGACGAAAACCACGTGCTGGACAAACTCGCCAAGCGGATCTCCTATTCGATCATCGTCGCGGTCGGGCTGCTGTCGGCGTCGATCATCTACGCGTTCACCAACGAGTGGCGGATCTCGCTTGCGATCCTCGGATTGACGGTGCCAATGGTGTTTTTCCTCTACCGGTCGTTCAAGGAACCCCGTGGGCTTCGCGCCCGACCGCAGTTCACCCGGCAGAGTCTTCGGGAGCGCCGCGGTGACGACTGACGGTCGGTTTTATTAGCTCGTCGACAGGCCGTCCGTACAACCGATGCAGGGAGTTCGCCAGTTCGTCGAACAGTGTGCTTATCGCTTGCCGAGTGCCTCCTCGAAGGCGCGCTGGGCACGCTCGTAGGCCGCATTCCGGTCGACGATCGGGTCGGGATACTCGGGTGCTAACTCCTGTCGCTCCGCAGTCGAGAGGGTCGGCCAGTCGACGATCTTTCCAGCCGCCACGTCATGGAGTTCGGGGACATACTCCTTCACGTACACCGCCTCGTCGTCGTACTTCGCCATCTGGGCGACGGGATCGAAGATGCGCACGTCGACCGTGTCGGTCCCCGTCGAGGCGATCCACTGCCAGTTGGCGCTGTTGTTCGCCGGGTCGTGGTCGACCAATTGCTCGGCGAAGTAATCGGCTCCCTCCCGCCAGTCGACCAGCAGGTGCTTTGTCAGAAACGAGGCGACGTTCTGCCGCGGGCGGTTGTGGATGTAGCCCTCACGGTCGAGTTGCCGCATCCCGGCGTCGACCAGCGGATACCCCGTCTCGCCGCGTTTCCACGCCGCGAACTCCTCGGAATCGTTCCGCCATGCGATAGGATTCGGGATCTCTTTGTAGTTCTCGGTGGGGAGCGTCGGGTTATTGGACAGCAGGTGGTAATTTTGCTCGCGCCACGAGAGTTCGTAGCGGAACTTCTCGATGTTCTGTCGGGCGGCGTCGCTGTCGGCGGCGTCGTGGCGCTCGGTAGCGCCGGCCCACAGCTCACGAATCCCGATCATCCCGGCCGCAATGTAGGGCGAGAGCCGCGAAACCGCGCCGACCGGCCGGTCGACCGCGGCAGCCATGTCGTCACGTGTGTCGTTGTACGTCTCGATTCCCGAATCGAGGAACGCGTCGTACCGCGCTCTCGCGGCGCGGTAGCCCGCTTCTGGGAGATCGATGTCCGCCTCTGCCTCTGGAACCGGGATGTCGTCGGTCACCTCGACGAGATCCTCCCGATCCGGGGCCGCCACGGGTGTCGGTTTCTCGACGGCCTGCCAGTCGGTGTAGAACTGGCTGTGGCCCGAATACCGGGGGGCCAACGCCGCGGGGCCGACCAGCGTGAGATCGATCGCTGCCTCGGTTCGGAAGGCGTCGTCGACCGCGTCTACTACAACCGACACTATCGCCCCCTCCGCCGCAAGCGCCAGCGGCAGGGCGACGGCGCCTTCCGAACCGAGGCAGCGATCGATCTCACGCTGGTCGACCCCGCCGCGTTCG
>JAWOEO010000180.1:0-5511 GCA_046482755.1 Halohasta sp.
GACAGCCGGGTCGACAGCGCCGTGATGGAGGCGGTCGAATCTGTCTGGACGCGCGCGGTCGACAACGTCGGCGTTAACGTCACCCTCCACCCGAAGGACGGCTCCCGTGACGACACCCGGAGCCTGAAGGTCAACGTCCCCGGTGACTACGAGTTCACCGTCGGCGAGACGGAGAGCTTCGGCGACGACGAGTTCACGATCACCGGGATCTTCGTCCGCGACGACGCCGAGGGCTACCGCTTCGACAAGTTCGACGAGCGGGGAGATATGGTGTACGCCAAGGACATCAAACGGATCTACGGCACCGACGAGACCACCAGCGCGTGGTCGGCGTGGTAGCCGACAACTAAAGCCGGTCGACACCCGAACTACCACAATGGATCGCGAAACCCTCCGGGCAGATATGGTCGAGGGGCTGGAGTACAGCCTCGATCGGCCGCTCGATCCCGCACTCGTCGACGCCCTCCAGACGGTCCCCGCCCACGAGTTCACCGAGGCCGACACCGACGGCCCCGGTTCGCGCAGTCTCTCGCCCGAGTTGGTCGCCCGGCTGCTGCTCGGTCTCGATGCGGGACCGGGCGACGAGACGCTGATCGTCGGCGCGGGGGTCGGCTACACCGCCGCGGCGCTGGCCGAGATCGTCGGCGGTCGACATGTCCACGCGGTCGACATCGACCGCCAACTCGTTGCGGTCGCCCGAGGGAACCTCCGGGAGACCGGGTACGACGAGGTGCTGGTCGACCGCCGGGACGGTGCGAAGGGCCTCCCCGAGTACGCGCCCTTCGACCGGATCCTCGTCGAATGTGCTGTTCTCGAACCGCCGCGCGCGCTGGTCGACCAACTCGCTCCCGACGGGCGGCTGGTGGCTCCCCGCGGGACGACCACCCAGACGCTCGTCGCCTTCGAGAGCGAGGGTGACGGTAGCGTGGAGGCGGCCGGCGAGTTCGGTGCGGTTCAGTTCCGCCCGATGTTGGTCGACGGCGAGCAGGCCAGCGCGCCGGTCAGAAACCGGACCGAACGCGAGGACAGCGAGTTCGACACACAGGGGTACTTCGCGCCCTCGGGCTGGGAGTACGAGTGGCTCGACTGGGACGAACGGCTGTAAGCGACACACTCAGGAGGCTCCCGGTCCTATCAGTGGTGTGGCCGACTCAGCACAATCTCCGGGCGAGGCCGACGGCTCCACGACCGAGGAGCCGGCCGTCGACCTGACCGAACTCACGATTCCGGAACGGATCGCCCTCGCAACGAGCCAACAGCCGGCAATGGGGCTGTTTCTCGTCGTGTTGACCCTCTTCGCGTTCACCTTCGTCATCGCGCTCGCGCTCGTCTACCCGATCGTCGCCGGGCTGTTCGTCCTCGGCACGCTGGCGGTTCTCGCGGTCGGCACTGCGGTGTTCGTCGTGTTCCGCCGCGATCGGTAGCGCCGGTCCACCGTTTCGACCGGCCGCCGACCGCCCGCTCCGGTCCACCGGTCGACCCCCGTTTCGACCGGCCGCCGACCGATCCCGCCGTCGTCCCGACCGGTCGCCCGCGGGCTAACCCGCATGGTCGACACGTAACTTCTATACCACCCCGGTACGGATCCACACACGACATGAGTCAGTCGTACAATCGGGGCCTCATCGAGGACTTCGGCCGGTGGCGGGAGTTCTCAGCGGGCATGTGGGCATGGATCTTCCACAAGTTCACCGGCTGGGTGCTTGTGGGGTATCTGTTCACCCATATCGCCGTACTCAGTACCGCGATCCCTGCAAGTCAGGGTGAGGCGGCCGCTGGCGCGGACGTGTACACGACGACGATCGTCGCCTTGGAGAGCCTGCTCGTGGTGCGGATCCTCGAGGTGGGCCTGCTGGCGGTCGCCGTCTTCCACATCCTCAACGGGCTTCGGCTCCTACTGGTCGACCTCGGCATCGGACTGGAATCACAGGACAAGAGCTTCTATGCATCCCTGATCCTCACCGGAGCGATCACGGTTGCCTCTGTCCCGACGTTCATCGCGGGGGCGTTTTAGATGGCCGAGCACTACTCCTCCTTTACGAAGGGCGGACGGCTCTGGCTGTGGCAGCGCATCACGGCGGCGTTCCTCGTCGTCGTGCTCGCGTTCCACTTCTTCCTGCTGCACTTCGTCTACCACGCCGACGAAGTCACCCTGGCGATGAGTCAGGCACGGATGGAGACGCTGAGCTACTACTCGCTGATGATCCTGTTCCTGTTCACCGCGACGTTCCACGGCGTCAACGGCGTCTACAACGCCCTAGTGAACCAAGGGTTAACAGGGACCAAGCGCCAAGTCGTCAAGTGGACGCTCGTCACTGCCAGCGTCGTACTCCTCGTTCAGGGAGTCCGGACGGCGAACGCGTGGGCCGGATACACGACGTTCTTCTAACCATGAGCACGCAACCACCACAACAAGAACACGAGGAATCGCCCGCCGACGGCGTCGACGACGCCGAGTCGACGCCGGCGGCCCAACAGCGGCGTGAAGATGCCAAAGCCGACAAGCGGGGGCGGGACGCCCAACGGCAAGCCGAGGAGGATGCCGCGGCCACACACGACGAGCCGACGCGGCATATCAAGGTGTTCCGTTATGACCCCGAAATCGAGGGGAAAATGGAACCCCGGTTCGACGACTTCCACGTTCCCTTCACCAAGGGGATGACCGTCCTCGATGCGCTGATTTATGCCCGCGACGAGTACGATCCGTCCCTGACCTTCCGGCACTCCTGCCGGCAGGCGGTCTGTGGCTCGGATGCCTTCTTCGTCAACGGCGAACAGCGGCTGGGCTGTCAGACCCAGCTGTCGGACCTCAACGAGCCGGTCCGGATCGAACCACTGCCGCACCAGGAGGTCGTCAAGGATCTCGTCGTCGACATGGACCACTTCTACGAGGAGATGGAGGCGGTCGACCCCTACTTCGACCCCGACGAGACGCCCGATGGCGAACTCGCCGAACAGCGCCAGTCGCGGGCAAACAGGGAGAAAGTCAAGATGTCGACGCGGTGTATCTGGTGTGGGGCCTGCTTCTCCTCGTGTAACATCGCCGCCGGGGACAACCAGTACCTCGGGCCGGCAGCGCTCAACAAGGCCTACCGGTTTGCGATGGACGAACGGGAGGGCGAGAGCCGCAAAACCGAGCGGCTCGAAACCATCGAACAGGAACACGGCGTCTGGCGGTGTCAGACTCAGTTCTCCTGTACGAACGTCTGTCCGAAAGACATCCCACTCACGGAACACATTCAGGAACTCAAACGCGAAGCAGTCAAGAAGAACCTGAAGTTCTGGTAGGAACGCTCAAAGGGCTGCGGATCCAATACAAACCAACAAACAATTATGTACGAACACGACGTCATCGTGGTCGGTGCGGGCGGTGCCGGGCTTCGAGCGGCGATCGCTGCCGACGAGGCTGGCGCGGACGTGGCAATGGTTACGAAACTCCACCCGGTGCGAAGCCACACGGGCGCGGCCGAGGGCGGTATCAACGCCGCGCTTCGGGACGCCGACTCGTGGGAAGACCACGCCTACGACACCATGAAAGGGTCTGATTACCTGGGCGACGCCCCGGCGATCGAGACCCTCTGTCAGAACAGTCCCTACGAAGTCATCCAACTCGAACACTGGGGGATGGCCTTCTCGCGGGAGGACGACGGCCGCGTCTCCCAGCGACCGTTCGGCGGGCTCTCGTTCCCACGGACCACCTACGCCGGCGCGGAAACCGGTCACCACCTGCTGCACACCCTGTATGAGCAGGTCGTCAAGCGGGGGATCGAAGTCTACGACGAGTGGCACGTGCTCAACCTCGCTGTCACCGACGAGGAACGACCCGAAGACCGCCACTGCCACGGTGTCGTCGGCTACGACGTGGCGACCGGCGAGGTCTCGGGCTTCAAAGCACGAGACGGCGTTATCCTCGCTACCGGCGGCCCCGGCCAGGCCTTCGACCACACGACCAACGCGGTCTCCTGTACCGGCGACGGCCAGGCGATGGCCTACCGGGCTGGCGTCCCCCTCGAAGACATGGAGTTCATCCAGTTCCACCCGACGACGCTCCCCTCGACCGGGGTGCTGATCTCGGAAGGTGTTCGCGGCGAAGGCGGGATTCTCTACAACAGCGAGGGCGAGCGGTTCATGTTCGAACACGGCTACGCCAACAACGACGGCGAACTCGCTTCCCGTGATGTGGTCTCCCGGGCCGAACTCACCGAAGTCAACGAGGGACGCGGGATCGAAGACGAGTACGTCCACCTCGACATGCGGCATCTCGGCGAGGAGCGCATCCTCGATCGGCTCGAAAACATCCTCCACCTCGCCGAAGACTTCGAGGGCGCGGATGGCCTCGAAGAGCCGATGCCGGTCAAACCCGGCCAACACTACGCGATGGGCGGCATCGAGACCGACGAGAACGGCGAGACCTGCGTCTCCGGCCTCTACGCTGCGGGCGAGTGTGCCTGTGCGTCGGTCCACGGCGCGAACCGACTGGGCGGCAACGCGCTGCCCGAACTGATCGTCTTCGGCAAGCGCGCCGGCTACCACGCTGCCGGCAAAGAGATGGAACCCGCCGAGATCGAAACCGGCCAGCGCGGCGAGTTCGAACGCGCAACCGTCGACTCCCCGGTCGAACTCGGCGAAGGTGGCTCGCCCGGCGACGCGGTCGCCGACGGTGGAGCCGTTGCGGCCGGCGGGTCGGCCGACCCCGACACGCTGCTCGAAGAGCGTGTTGCGGCCGAGCGCCGGCGGATCGAGGAACTCCAGTCGGGCGACGACGGCATCCACCACTCGGAGGTCCGCTCGGCGGTCCAGAAGACGATGACCCAGCACGTCAACGTCTTCCGCGAGGAGGAGGGACTCAAGCAGGCCCTCCGTGACATCCGGGAGGCCCGCGACGAGTACCAGAACGTGACCGTGATGGACCCCTCACAGACGTTCAACACGGACCTACTGCAGACCATCGAGACGCAGAACCTGCTGGATCTCGCCGAAGCGATCACTGTCGGCGCGCTGGCCCGCGAGGAGTTCCGCGGTGCCCACTGGCGTGCGGAGGCCCAAGAGCGGAAGGACAACGAGTGGCTCAAACACACTCTGTTGTCGTGGAACGACGGCAACCCCGAACTCTGGTACCGGCCGGTGATCCTCGAAGGCGAGAACAAGACCTACGAGCCGAAGACGCGCAGCTACTGACCCCGATCGACCCGACGCTTTTCTCTCAATATAGTTATAAAATTACAAGGCGAATACACACGCCTTCCCGTGAGGAAGGAGTGTTCCGACCGCACAGGTCGGAACCGAGTGACGAACAGGCGGGTGATGAAGCCGACGTGGTGGGAAACACCTTTCCAGTCAGACGGCTCCTCCGAGTTTCCCATGGCGATAATTTAACTTATAGGCCGCCCTACAGTGACGCGCGGAGATGCGGCCGAGGTGGAGCGCCGCGTAGCGGAGATCGCCGCGCTGATCGCCGGGAATCCCCGGCCCACCCAATAGTCTGTAGGGTGGGCCAAGCGCAGCGGGCCC
>JAWOEO010000290.1:0-3189 GCA_046482755.1 Halohasta sp.
CGCTGGCCTCGGGATCGTGCCACAGCGCCTTGATGATCGTATGCGTGTGGGAGTCCAGTTGGTCGAGCCGGTAGTCGTCGACCGTCTCGATCTCGCTGTAGGCCCGATGGGCCCCGATCAGCGCCAGCGTCGCCGAGTCGGCCCGCCGATCCAGCCCGCCGCCGCCGTGTTCCCGCAGCGCGAAGATCCCCCGATCGTCGAGCCAGAGGTGGTCGATCGCCTCGTAGACCCGACGGGCCTGCTCGTGGGCGTGGGCAGCGATATCGAGATCCGTCGCTGCCAGTGCGCTGTAGGCCTCTAGGAACGTCGCCGTCGTATGGGTAAACCGCCCGATCGAGTCCTCCCAGGCGTTCTGACAGACCATCGGTCGACCGTCGGCTTCGAGGGTCCCATCGAGGCTTTCGAGCGCCGATTCGAGAGTGTCGACGACCTCGGCTTCCAGTTCGGGGTCGTCGATCCCCTCGGCGTAGTACGTTGCCAGAAAGGCGATGACGCTGCCGGTCTGGTCGGCCTGATAGTCGTCGTCGCCCCCGGCTTCGAGCTTGGCGTTGGCCCAGCCGGGCGCGAGTTCGCCGTTGTGGGGCCACACGCGGTGGGGCCAACTGCCGTCGGCCTGCTGGGTCGCACAGTAGGCGCGGGCGCTTTCGGCGTGCCACTCGTCGAGCCCGAGATTGAAGTGATCGTCGGCCTCGAAGACGAACCGTGATATCTCGGCGTCGTCGCGGAACCAGGTGTAGCCGTAGCCGCCCGAATACCGGTAGTAGGGATCGAAGTTCGGCCCGGCGATCCGGAGTCCGGTCTCGCCGCGCAGCAGCGACAACACCCGGATGTCGGCGCTGACCGACTCCCGCAGGAGCTCCGAGCCACCCCGGCGCTCGCCGACCAGATCCGCCGCCGTCGCCGCGGACTCGAAGCCTGCGCGGTCGACGAACCCCTCGCGGAGTTCGGCAAGCCGGTCGAGGACGCTCTCCCGATCGGTTTCGGTCCAATCGGTCAGCAGCGTGATTAGCGTGGTCGACCCCGCCTCCAGCGGGAGCGAACAGATCAGATCGCCGCTGAGTCGGTCTTCGGCGTAGCGATGGTCGCCCGCCGGACGCGGGTATTCGGTCGGCTCCTCGTCGAGTAAGTCCTCGAAGGCCACCGGAATCTGTCCGCGGACGCCCGAAAACCCGGTCGAACTGCTGACGAAGTCGTGTTCCCGCTGGTGGTAGACTTCGATGACGTCCTCGTGGTGGAGTTGGCCGACCTGACTGTCCTGGCCCTCCGGCGCAAGCGAGAGGTAGGCGATCAGCTCGACGTGGCTCCCCTCGAAGTCGGCCTCGGCGGTGTCGAAGCGGGTGACGTGGGCGTCGCCCACGGTGAGATCGAGCTGCGTTACCGGCCCGAACGGCGAGTCGTGGGTCGTCTCGACCAGCGAGGTCGACCCGTGGTACGCCTGCGTCGAGTCCATCTCGTCGAGCCAGAAGGCCGTCCCGTCGACCCGGAGCCCGAACCGCGAGCGCTCGATGCCCGTCAACCCCGAAAGCGGGTAGCCGAAGTCCCGGAGATCCCCCTCGTCGACGTGAACCAGCCGACGGCCGTCCCCGGAGAACCGGCCGGAGATCGTCCGCCGCTCGCCCGGAAACGTCGTCTCCCCCGATGACTCCTTGAAATCATCGAGTGCGTCACGTAATTGCACACCTATCTTCCTGTTCTCCGGAGTATTAATTCTTGGTGTATTTCTATTTCAAACGTTTATTCCAACGGCAACAGTCAAGACGGTTGGTCACCGCGTGGGAGACATGGACGCACCAGGTCCGCCACGGTTCGTCGCCGTCGGCGAGCGCGTCGACCTCGCCCCACGCGCTCCCGACCCCGAGGCCGACTACGCGTGGTCGCTCCTCGAATCGCCCGCCGAGAGCACCGCCAGCGTCGACGACGGGCCAGTCATCGAGTTCGCTCCCGATGTGCCGGGCCACTACCGGCTGGAACTCGACGCCCCCGAGTCGACCCACACCCAAACCGTGCGAGCCTACCCCGACGAACGCCACACCACACGGGTCGAACTCCCCTTTTCCGAGCTCCCCGAGTCGATTACCGAGGTCGACTCGATGTCCGTGGTCGGCCCGTTCAACGAACAGGTCGCCGGTCGCACCCGGCCCACCCGACAGGACGACCGCTTCGTCGCCGATCTCGATCTCCCGCCGGGGACCCATCCCTACGGCTTCTGTGTGAACGACGATTTCGCACAACAGGTCCACGGCTCGGTGACGGTTCCGGGGCCGGGCCGCCCCCGGTGCCGGCTCGACGGCGAGATCCGCGACGACACGCTCGTCGTCACGGCGACCGCCACCGCCGCCCCCGACACCGACCGCGCCGACAGCGACCTCCGAGTCGACTTCGTGGTCGACGACCGCGACCCGCTTCCCGACGACGCCGTCGAGATCACCGACCGCGAACTCCACATCCCGGTCGAATCGGTCCCCGACACCCTCCGGGTTCATGCGGTCGCCGTCGGCGAGCGCCGGTCGGTCTCCGATGCGCTGACGATCTACCACGACGACGAAATCGCCATCGAGCGGCCGAACGATCCACCCGAGTGGGCCGAGTCGCCGACCGTCTACGAGATCTTCGTTCGCTCGTTTACGGGCGAGACGCTGCCGACCACCTTCGCCGAACTCGAACGGCGCGTCGAGTATCTCGAATCTCTGGTCGTCGTCGTCCTGTGGCTGACGCCCGTGTTGGCCAGCCCGACCGACCACGGCTACCACATCACGAACTACTTCGAGACCGCCGACGATCTGGGCAGCCGCGCAGCCTTCGAATCCTTGGTCGAGACCTGCCACGAGGCCGGCATCCGGGTCGTCTTCGATCTCGTCATCAACCACACCTCCCGTGACCACTCGGTCTACCAACTCCACGCCGGCGGCGTCGACCGCTATGCCGACTACTATAATCGCGGTTCATTGATACCCGTCTGGATGGACAGCACGCACGGGGTCTCGATTTCATTGAGCTCAATGTTTCCGCCTTCAATCTCACGGCCGACTGTCACGCGTTGGGCGGAATGGTCCGAGTCAAAGCTCGACGAATATAGGCATGAACCCTGCCTGATCAACGATATCATTTTCACCGAATTATGCGTCGGAGCCGAAAACCTTGACGAAGTGCTCCAATTGACCGACGAACTCCATCTCAAGACAGAACCCT
>JAWOEO010000294.1:0-3441 GCA_046482755.1 Halohasta sp.
GAGGCCGCTTTCGGCCGCCAGCAGCGGCACCACCACGTCCTCGCAGGTCCGCGGCGGGACCGTCGACTCGATGACGACCAGATCGCCAGCCTGGAGGCCGGCGGCGATATCCTCGACGACCGACTCGACGATCGTGAGGTCGGCCCGCCCCTCGTCGGTGATCAGCGTCGGGACGATGACGACGTGGAGTCGCGCGCCTTCGGCAGCCACCGCGGGGTCGTCGACGGCCCGGAGTGCGCCCTCGGCGACCGTTCGCTCGACCAACTCGGCCAGTCCGGGCTCGCCGTCGACGTGGCACGCGCCGTCGTTGACCGAGTCGACGACCGCGGAGTCGACGTCGGCTCCGACGACGGTACCGGTGAGGTCGGCGTAGACCCCCGCCAACGGGAGGCCCATCTTCCCGAGGCCGTAGACGGCGACCGGCACCTCGCCGTCGAGCAGGGCTGCCTCCTGTCGGGATTCGTCGAGATCGCTTCCGTAGAGACCGAGATCGGTCATCGGATCTCGTTGCCTCCCTGGAGCGGCCCAGGCAGCGGACGATGGACCGCTGGCGTGCCGACCGCCAGCCGGTTCGGCGGCACGTCCTCGGTGACGACCGCCCCCGCGGCGACAAAGGAGCCCTCGCCGACGGCGACACCGGGAAGCAGCGTCGCGTTCGCGCCGACAGAGACGCCGGCTTCGAGGATCGGTCCCGCGAGGTCGACGTCCGTTCGGATCGGATAGGGGTCGTTGGTCAGGACGGCATGTGGGCCCAGAAAGACGTCGTCGCCGACCGTGGTTTCACGGGGCACGTAGACGCCGGTCTGCATGCTGACCCCCGAGCCGATCGTCGACGCACCGTCGATGACGGTGTTGGTGCCGACGGTCACGTCGTCGCCGACCGTCGTGTCCTCGCGGATCAGGACGTTGTGGCCCGTGGTGAGACGGTCGCCGATCCGGACGTCGGGGTAGATGATCGCCCCCGAGCGGATCGTCGACTCCCGGCCGATCTCCGGCGGGTCGCCCTCGCCGGCCGCCCCGAGACTGACATCCGGGCCGACCTCACAGCCCTCGCCGAGCCGTGGCTCGGTGCTCATCGGTGCGGTCCTCCCCGGTGGGCGGTGTTGTGGCCGCCCGTCGTCGGTGTGACATCGTGTGCGTTCATGGCTCGCCCCACGAGTCGCTGCCCGTGGAACCGATCTCTCCTTGCGGTGGCGGCCGCTTTGTTATGGGATCCTTTCGGCCCGCCGGCCGAAGCGTGCCGCGTGCCGGCCCGCTGCCCGGTGGTTTCCATCCCGTCGACCCAGCCCATCCTCGCCCGACGGGCCGCGGTAAGGCGGGGTTAGTAACGCCGGCCGATAGCTCGCCGCCGGCCGACCGTCGACCGAGCGGCCACACCGCCGGCGGCGGTGGCCTCACGGCCAGCGGGACTGTCGAGCGACGGGCACGTTCGCGGTGAAACCGGACAAAGCGAAGCATAACAAAGCCGAAGCCATCCCACCCCGGTTCGTATGCCTGACGACCAGACCACCGGGCTGCGACTGCTCGTGGTCGGACTCGACGGAGTCTGTCGCCGTGTGCTCGACCCCCTCATCGAGTCGGGGGTCGTCCCGAACCTCGCCGCGCTCGCCGAGGAGGCCGCCGTCGGCCCGCTGCAGTCACAGCTCCCGCCGTGGACCCCGAGCGCGTGGCCCTCGCTGTACACCGGCAAAAACCCCGGCAAACACGGCGTCTACGACTTCCTCCGGTTCGACGGCTACGACTGGGACGTGGTCAACCGCTCGACAGTCGACGCCCGGGCGGTGTGGGAGCTGTTGTCGATGGCGGGCTACGAGAGTGTCGTCCTCAACGTGCCGGTCACGAGCCCGCCGCGGTCGTTCGACGGCACGCTCGTCCCCGGCTACATGGCCCCCGAGGCCCCCACCTGTCACCCCGACGGAACGTGGGACGAACTCGACGCGGAACTCGGTGGCTACCGACTGTACGCCGAGGCTGGCTCCGGCGAGATGTCACGGGACCAGCGCGTCGACAGCTACCGGGAGCTGATCGGGATGCGCGGCGAGGCCTTCCGGTATCTCCTCGCGGATCGGGAGCCCGACTTCGGCTTCGTCCAGTTCCAGCAGACCGACACCGTCTTTCACGAGTACCCGGATGACGAGGCGGCCATCGAGGCGGTCTACCGGGCGGTCGACGCGGAGGTCGGCGCGACCATCGAAGCCTGCGAGCCCGACCTGACGCTGGTCGTCAGCGACCACGGCCTCGGGCCGATGGACCGGGAGTTCCGGGTCAACGAGTTCCTCCGGGACCGCGGCCACGCCGCGACCACCGCCGGCGACGGCGGGATGCCCTCGTGGTCGAGCCTCGCCAGCAGCCAACTCCGTGCCGACGCCGACGACCGTCCGTCGTCGCGGGCCGCCCGCGCCCTCGAACTCGCTGCGGGAGTCGGCCTCACCGGCCAGCGGATCGCCTCGGCGCTCGACCGGTTCGGCCTCGCTGAGGCGGTTGCCGCGCGGGTTCCCAACGGGCTCGTTCGGGCCAGCAGCGAGCGCGTCGACTTCGCTGCCTCGACGGCCTACATGCGCTCGCGGACCGAGATGGGCATCCGGCTCAACGTCACCGGCCGGGAGCCCGACGGGATCGTCGACCCCGCAGACTACGAGTCGGTCCGGGACGAACTCATCGAGGCGCTGTCGGCGGTCCGCACGCCCGACGGCGAGCCGTGTTTCGAGCAGGTCCTCCCCCGGGAGGCGGTGTTCGACGGCCCCCACCTCGAAGCCGCCCCCGACATCCTCACCGTCCCCGCGGGGTTCGGCCACTACCTCTCGGCGTCGCTTCGCGGGGCGTGGTTCGCTGCCCCCTCCGAGCCGTGGGAGCACAAACGCGAGGGGCTCGTCATGGCCGCCGGCGACGACGTCGACCCACGGGAGATCGAGGGCCACATCTTCGATATTGCACCGACGATTCTGGCGGCCTTCGGCGTGGCCACCGACCGGGAGATGGACGGCGATCCGCTGCCGGTCGTCGACCCCGTCGGGCGGCGATCCTACCCGGCGTTCGACGCCAACGAACCGACGGCAACCGACGACGAAGCGGTCGAACAGCGGCTTGCTGATCTCGGCTACCTAGAGTAAGATGGCACTCGATATTACCCCCGTCGACGACCCCACCGAGTGGAACGACTTGGTCGAACGAAGCCCGCAGGCGACGCCGTTTCACCGTGCCGAGAGCCTCGGCGTGATGGCGGACCACGCCGACGCGACGCTCCATCCATACGTCGGCTACAAAGGGCAGGAACCGGTCGGGATCTTTCCGATCTTCGAGCTCTCGAAGGGACCGGTCACCGCCGCCTTCTCGCCGCCGCCCAAACAGAAGATCAGCTACCTCGGCCCCGCCTTGGTGAGCCAAAACGGGAAACAGCGCCGCCGGGAGAAGACCAACAGCCGGTTTATTACGGCCTGTCTC
>JAWOEO010000329.1:0-11397 GCA_046482755.1 Halohasta sp.
TCCTGTAGCGAAAAACAGATGTCCTCGACCGCCTCGCCGTCGTCCGCGGCGTCTTTGGCAGCGCTCATGATGCCGGAAAACGAGAAGTCCATCCCCTTGACGACGTAGGGGAGGTCGATGAACGAGCCGTCCTTTGCGGCCGCTTCGACCTTGGGGCCGCCGGGGTGGCTCCAGCCGACGTGGCGGGTGAACTTGTCGAGGGCGTTGCCGACCCCGGTGTCCATGGTTTCGCCCAACACCCGGTACCGGTCGTTGTGGAACCCCAGCAGGTGGGCGTTGGCCCCCGAGGCATTGAGGCAGACCGGCGACTCGAAGCCCGACTGGTGTCGACCGATCTCCAGGTGGGCGACCATGTGGTTGACGCCGACGAGCGGGACGCCGAGGCTCTGGGCAGCCGCCCGCGCGGCGGTGCCCACGGTTCGCAGGCAGGGGCCAAGTCCCGGCCCCCGCGAGAAGGCGACGGCGTCGACGTCGTAGGGGTTGCTGGCGTCCGCAGCGGCCGTCTCGGCCGCGTGGCGCAGGACGCGGTCGACGACCTGCGGGAGGGCCTCGCCCATGTGTTCGGCAGCCTCACGCGGGTGAAGGCCGCCGCTGTCGGGCTGGTAGGGATCGGTCTCGATACAAACGGAGTCGTCGGCATCGTCGTAGAGCGCGGCGCTTGCGGCCCACGCGGTGCCCTCGATGCCGAGAACGCGCATTCGGCCCGTTAGGCTTCCTCGGCTTCGGCCTCGGCCTCGGGCTCGTCGATCTTGTTGCGGTCGAGCATGTGGTCCTGTTCGACCTCGCGGGCGAACTCCGGCGAGTCGTAGACCTTGGCGTAGCCGACGGTCTTGCGCATGCCGAAGGCCGTATCGAGTTCGTGGACCACGACCTCGTCGGAGTCCTTGTCGAGTTTGGCCGCGAGACTGTCACGGACCGAGAGCCGCGAGGGCGTGGTCTCGTCGTGGACCGTCTCGAACCGGATATCGGTGCGGTGCAGCATCGGATTGTCCTCCTCCGAAATGATGGTAACGTCCATGGTCAGTTGCTCATAACTCCACGGGAACGCTGTAAAAGGATTTCGAAGCCCCTCACGGTCACACCGGCCACCGAGAGAAGCCGTGCCGGCGGTCGACCGACTATCTTGGTATGCGTCGACTACTGTGATCCGCAGCAATCGATGGTCGCGTAGCCAGTTCCTACTGCCGGGTCGATGCTCGAAAACAGTCCGCAGTTGCCGACCGGCAACGCGGCCGCTCACGCCCGACCGTCGACGATCGCCAGCGCGGCCGCCGTATCGCCGTCGAACCGATCGAGCAACGCCCGAGCCTCGTCGGTGGCTGCGTCGGTCACCGCGACGTGGACCATCCCGTCGCCGGGCTGGCCGTAGACGACACTCGCCCCGTGGGGGGCGGCGACGATCGCCGGCAGCGTCGCCAGATCCTCCTCGCCGTCGACGACCAGCCGGACTGGCTCCGGCGACGCGATGGCCTCGGCGAGCGCCGAGAGCAGCGCCCCCGAGAGCGTTCCCGGCGGGTTCTCGACCTCTCGGGTGGCGGCGTCGGGGTCGGCAAGAGTCGACGCGGTGGCCTCGGTGACTGCCTCCCGTTCGGTCTTGCCGTCGACCACCGCCACCGCCGGCTGGCGGTCGGCACTCAACAGGTGGTGAGTGACAACGTCGCCGACGGCGATCAGCGGCGGTTCGTCGACAGCGGCGTCCGCCGCAGTCGCGTCGACCGCTGCCAGTAGCTCGTCGGTGTCGGTGTAGACGGGCCCGAACGGCGCTTTAAACGCATCGCGGAGCGAGTCGGGCAGCCGGAGCACGGCTATCGGACCTTGAGGGCGTAGCTGCCGGGTTCGGTAACGTTCATCTCGGTGGCGATCTCGCTTTCTTCGGGGTGTGGAATGATAACGTACCCCGCCCAGTCCTCCGTGAGGCTCGAGGAGCCGCAGTTGACGCAGTTCTGGACGTCCGCGTCGTTGACGTAGTGACACTCACGACAGGCGAGCCGGGACTCGACCATTTAGGTTCCCTCCGAGGTGGCTTCCTGGCTCCGCTTTCGGCGGTCGGACTCCAGCCAGTCGTGTTTGCCGAGGCCGGGCTGTTTGGCCGTCAGACCGATCTTCGAGTCGCGGGGATTGCGCTCGTCGATGCTTTTGGTGACGATCCGCACCCGAACGGGGTCGTCGACGCCGAGGGTCTGGTTCGATTCCGTCGAGGCGAGCTGCTGGTTCTCGCCGTCGAAGGCGAGGTATTCGTCCGAAATCTGGGAGACGTGGAGCAGCCCGTCGACGGGGCCGATCCCGACGAACGCGCCGAACTCGACGACCTCAACGACCGTCCCGTCGACGACTTCCTGCATGTCGGGGTCGAAGGTGATCGCATCGAACTCCGCCTCGTAGTAGACGCCGGGGCGGTTGGGCAGCACCGTCCCCTCCCCGATGTCGTGTACCTCGGTGATACTGACGACACTGCCGACGTCCTCGTCCATCCGTCCTTCCAACTTGTCCTGCAGCAGGTGTTTGACCCGCTGTGGCGTCACGTCCGCCAACTGCTGGGGCGGCACTTCAACCGTGTCTTTGAGTCGTACCCGTTTGTACATGTTATGGTTCCGTTATCCCGAGTCTGTTTCGGCCCCGGAGGCCGACCACGCGCACGCCGCGGGACAGCAGGCGGTCGCGCAGGGGGCGGTCGTTCGTGACGACGGCCGCGAGGTCGCCGTCTTCGGCCAGTTCGACCACCGCATCGTCCGCATACGATTCGTTCGTTTCGACTACACGACACCGATCCGCAAGATCTTTTCCCACGCTGGCAGCTTTCGCCGCCTCTCCGCTGCCGGCCGCCAGCGCATCGAGTTCCTCGATGACAGCCCGTGGCACGAGATACTCGGCCACACCGGGGCCGAACAGCCGGTCGAGTTCGTCGAACAGCCGCACCCCGAGTTCGACCGGCATCATCAGCGCGTTCGTATCCATGCCAACAGCCGTCATCTTACTCCGTCAGCGTGCCGACGCCGATCAGCCGCCATCGCGCGCCAACACGGCGGTTGATGGCGATCTTCGCGCCTTCGGGCGCACAGACCGGGCGTTTGAGTTTGACCTCACACTCGCCGGTCCGGGCGCTGGTCACCGCGCCAACCGTGGTCGCGGTGCCGACAGTGAGCATCAGCGGCTCGCCGGTCGAGATCTCCTCGACCTCGTCGTTTTCGCCGACCACCCGATCGAGGAGGTCGACGTCCATCTCGAAGGCGTTCCGTGTCGGCGGGAGGCTGCCGGGCGTGCCGGCGACCTGCCCGCCGAGGGCATCACCCTTGGCGAAGCTGGGGTCGAGACCCGTGCCGACGCCGACGAGGCCGCCGGGTGTGACGGAGTCGACGCTCTCGCTGCCGGCCTGCAGCGACCGGATCGAGGTCTCGATCGACTGCCACTCGGTTTTGCCGCCCTCTTCGACCTCTCGGCCGGGCCGCAGTTGGATCTCGTCGCCGACCTCGAACTCGCCGTCGACGAGACTGCCGCCGACGACGCCGCCGGAGAGGTTCTCCCACGTCGTTCCCGGTCTATTGATATCGAAGCTCCGGGCGACGTACATTCGGGCGTCCTCGCCAGCCGTGCGCTCGGGTGTCGGGATCGTCTCCTCGATGGCCTCGATCAGCAGATCTATGTTGACCTCCTGTTGGGCGCTGATCGGGACGATCGGGGCGTCTTCGGCGACCGTCCCCTCGACGAACTCCTGGATCTGTTGGTAGTTGTCGACCGCCCGGTCGCGGTCGACGAGGTCGACCTTGTTCTGGGCGATGACGATGTTCTCGATGCCGATGATATCGAGCGCCATCAGGTGCTCTTCGGTCTGGGACTGGGGGACGTCTTCAGTCGCACTCACGACGAGCACCGCGCCGTCCATCAGCGAAGCCCCAGAGAGCATCGTCGCCATCAGCGTCTCGTGGCCGGGCGCGTCGACGAACGACACCGTCCGCAGCGGCTCGCTTTCGGTGCCGTCGGGACCGCTCTCCTTGACAGTGTAGCAGGCGGGCGCGTCGACGCCGGGCAGTTTGCGGAACGTGGCGTCCGCATACCCCAGCCGGATCGAGATCCCGCGTTTCATCTCCTCGCTGTGCTGGTCGGTCCACGACCCACTCAACGCCTGGACGAGCGTCGTCTTACCGTGGTCGACGTGGCCGACGAGTCCGATATTCACCTCCGGTTGTGTTGTCTCTTGTGTCACCATTGACCTCCTGGAAGTAATCTTGTGAGAAATTCGCCCCGAACGCCTGATAAAGGTGCTGTTCTCCCGGCGGACCGTCACGGTGTGACGTGGAAGCCGACTGTGCGTCACAACCACACGACCGCGGGAGGTTCATCTCCGCGGCAACTGAGAGGCGAACGCTACCATGACACGCTGGATCCGGACGGCCGACGACGGTGAGATACGCGCGGTCACCGAGGAGGCACCTGACGACGGCTGGGATATCGAATCCGAGACGATCGACACGGTATTCCACGCCTAACCGGCAGCGGGCACTGTTAAGCGTCGCCTAACTCCCCGCGATAGTGTCGACCGAACGCCCGACGGCGGACGGTCGCGGCCGCAGCCTCGGGTTCGTTCTGATAGCTCGCGGCGACGACCGTTTCGTCGAAGCCGACCGGATGCCAGACGACCGACTCGACCGACTCGCTGCCGGCGAGGTCGACCGAGTAGTCGGGATGATCATCACACCACTCGTCAAAATCTCCTCGGGAGCCATCATAGGTGGTCAACAGCGAGGCGAACAGCGCGTCGCGGGCGGTCTCAATCACCGCGCCAGTAATGCGTTCGTCGTACTCCGCGTTGTCGAAGGCCATCGCCTTCGCGGTCTCCTTGACGACCTGTTGTGCGGCCGGCCCGGCAGCCTCGTAGGCCGCGCGGGCCGCCTCGGCCGTCTCGAACTCGTAGACGCCTGTGGTCTCCATGCGTCGACACCGAGTCGACGGATTAGGACTCTTTTCCTTCGTCGTCGTGGCCGCGCTGCTGCATCCGCTCGGTCAGTTCACGGGCCTCCTCGAGGATCGCTCGCGCATCGGCATCCAGTTGTGCGGTTTCGGCCTTCGATTCGATAATTGCTGGCCCTCCCTGTGTGGTCTCCTCGTGGCTCCCGTCGACCGGGTGGGTATGGCTATGCTCGCCGGGATGGTCGTGGTCGGTCGTTTCCTCGGCGCGGTCGGCGACGATCTCGGCGAGTTCGACTCGGGGGACCGACTCCCAGTCGTCGGCTGTGTCGTCGACCGCTGCTTCGGCCCGCTCGTCGACCGCGTCGGCGAGCCATGCATCGTGGTCCTCACCGTGAAGGATCGCCGTCACTGCCAGATGGTTCGCACACGCTGCTGCGTCGCCGAACGGCTCCGCACACACCGGACAGAGGTATCCCATTGATCCATAGAAAGGGGGAAATAACTAAAACAGCAGTGATCCGGTTGGCCGGTCAGCGGCGCGGCTCGTAGACCAACACGAGGGCGGCCTCGCCGTCGTGGTAGTACCGGGGGATCCGTTTGCGTGGTTCGAACCCCTCTTGGACGTAGAGCCGTCTGGCGACGGTGTTGTGCTCGCGGACTTCGAGTTTGATCCGGACGACCCCCTCAACGAGTAGCCGCGAGACGGCCTGCCGCAGCAGCAATCGACCGATCCCGTTGCGCTGGGCCTCGGGGTCGACCGCGAGGTCCTTGATATGGCCGAAATCCCGGCCGTTGTTGGCGGTCCAGTCGGCGACGACATAGCCGAACAGTCGGCCGTCCAGTTCGGCGACGAGAAACGCGGGCTCGCCGAGGAACTCCTCGAAGACGCCGTAGGACCACGGCTCGTCGAAGACCCGTTTTTCGAGTCGGTGGATCGACGACAGATCCGGACGGGTCGCTCGCCTGACTGTGATTGCCTCGGCGTCGACCGGCGGGCTCGGTGCCACAGGCTGGATAGGCGATCCGACATAAAAAGCCGTGGGGTAGCCGGTTACCGGTCCTTGGAGTAGGCGTCGACTAACTTCCGCTCGGCCGCCCGGAGGTGCTGGTGGAACGTCTGCCGAGTGATGTCCATGCTGGCGGCGATCTCGCTGCCGTCGACCGGCCGGGGCCACTCGAAGTAGCCGTTGAGTCGAGCAGCCTGAAGGGCGGTCCGTTGGCGGTCGGTCAGCCGCTCGTTGACCACCGCGGTGAACTCGGTGTGGTGGCGATCCCGGCGGTCGCGTTCGGTCCGCCCCCGGAGGTCGACGGTGTCGTACCGCTCCCGGAGGGCCTCCAGCAGGCGGCGCACGTCGCGTTCGGGCGGGACGTCGACGGTGAACTCGGCGGCCTCCGGCGTGGCGCTCGCCGCGGTGACGGTCGCGCCGAACGCCGCGAGGTCGGCGTCGGGGTGGAGGGTCGACACGGTGACCGAGAGTGTCACTCGTCGGTCGGTTTCGGCGACGACACGGGCGGCCTCGACGAACGACAGCCCGCCGATCGTCTCGGGATCGGCGTCGACTGCGGTCGTCAGATACAGCTCGCGGCCATCCCCGCCGGCCGTGGTCGTCCCACAGCGCTCGACGGCCCCACCGGCCGCAGCGGCCAGCCGCGCGAGTCGAGCCTCGGGGTCGCTGACTGCGACCTGCAGTTCGGTGACGTAGTCGGTCGTCAGAATCCGGGCCGTTTCTGCCGCGTGAAGCCCGGCGGCGACAGTCGTCCCGACCGCCGCCAACAGCCCCTCCTCGCCAGCGATGGTCGACCCGCCGTAGACGCCACACAGCCCGTAGCGCCGGTCGCCGTACCGGAGCGGGACGACCACCAGCCGGTCGACGCCGACCGCCGACGGCGCGATCACCCCCTCGCGGTCGGCGGCCACACACCCCTGAGGGTCGTCGGTCTCAGCGGCCGCCGTCACCGCCGACGGTAGCGCCGATCGAGGGACCGTCCCCGTCGACACCCCCTCGGCGGCCGACAGCCGGAGGCTCCCGTCGTCGAGCTGTCCGATCCACGCCGCCGCATACCCGCCGGTCTCGACAAGTGTCTCACAGACCTCCCGCTCGATCGCCGGCCGGCCGGTCGCGGCGGCGAGCACGCCCGACACCGACTGGAGGAGGTCGGTCCTGTGAGTCGGCACCGGCGCGGCCTCCCGATCGGTCGACACCGCGACCAACGGTGGACTCCCTCCGCCGGTCGGCCGACCCGACGACCGCACCAACAACACTCGTGGGACAGTCATGGCTAGTTGGTGGCACGTAACTGTGTTAAATATTTCCGCTACACAAAAATATATAAATTATGTATGAACTACCGACCGGTCGATCAGCACGCATACCGTACCAGTTAGGTCATGCGTTTTAGAGGCCGGGTTGTTAGTATAAGTTCACAGTATGATAGAGACAGTCGTATCCGACCCGTCGGCAGCATCAGTAGCGATGACACAAGGGGAACTGTTCGGCGAGATCGCCGCCAACCAGTCGTTGGCGCTGTCGTTCTGGTCGAACATCGCCCTCGCGGGGCTCTCGATCCTCCTGTTCGTCTACATGGGACGTAACGTCGAGGATCCACGTGCCCAGTTGATCTTCGTGGCGACGTTGATGGTGCCGCTGGTGTCGATCTCCAGCTACACCGGACTAGTATCGGGGCTCACAGTCGGCTACGTCGACGTCCCCTATCCGGGCGGCGGCACCGAGGAGGCGCTGATCATGTGGGGTCGCTACCTCACGTGGGCGCTCTCGACGCCGATGATCCTCACGGCGCTGGGGCTGTTGGCCGGCTCGAACCTGACGAAGATCTTCACGGCCGTCGTCATGGACATCGGCATGTGTATCACCGGGCTCGCAGCCGCACTGACCACCTCCTCGCTCGCACTGCGATGGTTCTGGTACTTCATTAGCTGTACGTTCTTCCTGGCGGTCATCTACGTCCTCCTGTACGAGTGGCCCGACGACGCGGCCGCCGCCGGAACGTCGGAGATCTTCGGCACGCTGAAGACCCTGACCGTCGTGCTGTGGTTCGGCTACCCGATCTTCTGGGCGCTCGGCTCGGAGGGGATCAACGTCCTCACGACCACCCAGACCTCGTGGGCCTACAGCCTGCTCGATATCGGCGCGAAGTACTTCTTCGCGTACCTGCTGCTGCGGTGGGTTGCGGCCAACGAATCGATCATCGGGAGTGTCGCCTCGGGCGGCCTCGGCGCGGCGACGCCGGCCGACGACTAACCCCGTCCCGCCGGCTCGACGACTGATTTTTTGACGGTTCCGACTCCCGAAGCCTCAGCGTTCCGCCCGGTACCAGTGGTCGACCATGACGGCCACGACAACGACCAGCGGAACGATCCCGAGCGTGTAGACGCCCGAGACGAACAGCAGCCCGAACACCAATATCGTCGAGCCGACCTGTACCGAGAGCTGCTGGTCGCCGAACCACGCCAGATACCGACTGAGAACGGACATACACGAACAAGGGGCTCTCGGTGACAAAGCTCCAGCGGACGAATCGACTGGAAAAATACGGGATCGATCGGCCGAACGGGTGTGATCGATGGTCGACAGCGAGACAGGCGTCAGCAGTAGGTCGGCGGTGGGTGTGAGTTAGGCTGTGACCTGCTTCACATCGCGCCGCCCATGCCACCCATGCCGCCGCCCATACCGCCGCCGGCGGGCATGTCGTCGTCATCGTCGTCGCCGACCTGGCCGCCTGCCAGATCGCCGGCGGCGATCACGTCGTCGATCCGGAGGATCATCACGGCGGCCTCGGTGGCCGACTCGACGGCCTGCGTTTTGACCGCCAGCGGCTCGACAACGCCCTCGGCCTCCATGTCGATCACGTCGCCGGTGTAGGCGTCCAGCCCCGCACCGAAGGAGCCACCGTCGTGCTGCGAGCGGAGTTCGACCAGCGAGTCGATCGTATCGAGGCCGGCGTTCTCGGCGAGCGTCCGGGGGATGACTTCCAGCGCGTCGGCGAACGCCTCGACGGCCAGCTGCTCGCGGCCGCCGACCGAGTCGGCGAAGTCCCGGAGTTGCAGCGCGAGTTCGGTCTCGGGTGCGCCGCCGCCGGGCAGGACCTGCCCGTCGAGCAGCGTCGACCGAACGACGCCAAGGGAGTCGTCGATGGCGCGTTCGACCTCGTCGACGACGTGTTCGGTACCGCCGCGGACGATCAGGCTGACGCTCTTGGCGTCCTCGACGTCCTCGACGAACAGCCGCTGGTCGCCGCCGACGTCCTTCTGGGCGACGCTGCCGGCGAAGCCGAGATCGTCCTCGGAGAGATCATCGAGGTTCGAAACGACGCGGGCACCGGTCGCGCGGGCGACGGCTTTGAGCTCGGAGCTCTTGACGCGTCGGGCGGCGATGATGCCCTCCTGGGCGAGGTAGTGCTGGGCCATGTCGTCGATCCCGTCGCCGACGAAGACGACGTCGACGTCCGCGTCGACGAGCTGGTCGACGAGCTCCTTGAGCTGTTCTTCCTCCTTGTCGAGGAACTCCTGGAGCTGTTCGGGGTCCGAGACGTTGACCTCGGCGTCGATCTCGGTCTCGGCGACCTCGAAGGCCCCATCGAAGACGGCGACGTTTGCGTCCTCGGCGAAGTAGGGCATGTTCTCGTCGACGCGCTCCTTGCCGACGATGACGCCCTCGACGAGTTCGGAGTTGTCGATCGAGCCGCCGACGACCTTCTCGACGCTGACGTTGTCGAGATCGATCCCGTCGTCGTCGTGGACGGCGACGACGGCGTCGACGACGAGGTTGGCCAGCAGGTCCTTGGCACCCTCGGCACCTTTGCCGGTCATCGCCGTTTCGGCGATCTCGACGAGCGCCTCGCGGTCCTCGGCGGAGACGTCGATCGCCTCGGCCTCGAGGATCTCCTTGGCTTTCTCGGCGGCCTGTCGATAGCCTTGGGCGACCGTGGTGGCGTGGATGTCCTGCTCGATGAGCTCTTCGGCTTGATCCAGCAGTTCACCCGCGATGACGACCGCGGAGGTCGTGCCGTCGCCGACCTCGGTCTCCTGTGTCTCGGAGACTTCGACGATCATGTTGGCGGCGGGGTGGTCAATGTCCATCTCCTTGAGGATGGTGACGCCGTCGTTGGTGACGACGACCGACCCACTGGAGTCGACGAGCATCTTGTCCATCCCCTTCGGACCGAGCGTGGTCCGGACGGACTCGGCGACGGCCTTCCCGGCCGTGATGTTCATCGATTGTGCGTCCTTTCCGGAGGTCCGCTGGCTGTCCTCGGAAAGTACGATCATCGGCTGGTTACCCATGCGCTGTCGCTGAGACATATACACCACCGGATTGTTTGTGATTCTATATAAAACTTGTGAGTACAGTCGACCGATCCGCCCCTCGTCCGACGGATTTTGCCATGTGAACACCTGACATTGTCGCTGTTTAAATATACATCGGGCGACGGGTGACAGTCCTCGAAACCGGTATAGGTCGCGGCCGCGTCGTTCCGGTCGAGTTGATCGACGATGATGTTGCCCACACACGCGGTGATCGGGGTCGCTCTCGCGGCCCCGCTTGTCGCTCTCGCGCCGGCGGTCGCCCCGGCGGCGCTGGCCGGCGGCCTCGCCGGCGGGATCCTCCCGGATCTGGATCTCTACGCCGGCCACCGGAAGACGCTCCACTACCCGACGGGCTACCTGCTGGCGGCGGTGCCCGCAGGGTTGTTGGCGGCGATCGTGTCGACGCCGCTGACGGTCGGCCTCGCGTTCCTCCTGCTCGGTGCGACCGCCCACTGCCGGATGGATCGCTACGGCGGCGGCCTCGAACTCCGGCCGTGGGAGGGCAGCTCCGAAAAAGCAGTCTACGACCACGTCCGCGGCGAGTGGCGGGCTCCCAAACGCTGGGTGCCCTACGACGGCTCGCCACACGACCTGCTGTTGCTGTCGGCGGTGGCAGTCCCCCTGTGGTTCACACTCGACGACCCGTTCCGGCTCGTCGTCGGGCTCGCGCTGGTCGTCGGCGTCGTCTACGTCGCCCTCCGGCAGTGGCTGGCCTCGATCGCGCCGGTCGTCTTCGGCTACGTCCCCGGCTGGCTCGCCGACTACGTCCCCGACCGGTACCAGTAGCTCGCCGCTCGGCAGCCGATCAAACACGGCCAACGCCGTGATCTATCGACCGGAAACTGATGGTCGACAAACCGGAATCCCTGACTGTCTGTAGGGTTTATCAGTCTCGGCGAGAACACTGTAGCTGATGCAACGCGACAGCGGCGGGACCGACGCACTGTCAGCGATGGACGCGGAGGACGTCCTCGCGCGGCTATTTAAAAGCGGTCGGATGAACGCCGTTATTGCGTGGCTGCTGGTGGGGATGCTCGGGTTGGTTGTCGTCGAGAGCGTGCTTGACGTCGACCGGCTCTGGATCCTGTTTACCACGCTTACCGCCGCGATCGTGCTTATTCCGCCGATGGCCTACCGCGAGTGGCGGATGATGTTGCCGTGGGAGC
>JAWOEO010000065.1:0-7600 GCA_046482755.1 Halohasta sp.
CGCGGCCAAGACGGGCGACGCCGATATCGTCGTCGCCGCCGCGGGGGTCCCGGAGTTCATCGACGGCTCAATGATCGCGGCGGGTGCGACGGTCATCGACGTTGGTGTGAATCGCGTCGACGCGGACACCGACAAGGGGTACGAACTCGTGGGCGATGTCGACTACGAGAGCGCCGAAGACGTCGCCGGGGCGATCACGCCGGTTCCCGGCGGTGTCGGCCCGATGACCCGCGCGATGTTGCTTTATAACACCGTGAAAGCTGCCAGCGAGCAGGCGGGCGTCGACGTCGAACTCCCGTAGGCGCGCTATCGGCTTGGTTCGGCGATCGGTCGACACCTCGTTATCCGTCGACTACTTATATATTCGACTGGCGATCAGTGCCGGAACATATAGACGCCATCGTCCTGATTCAACAGGCAAAACCTCGCGCCGTCGTTTTCGGGGAACGTCGTTCCGCGCTTTTTCGTGACGAACAGCCGGTCGAACACCTCGCCACAGACCGGACACGGGACGTCCTTTCGGTTGTCGTAGAGCCCGGTGTCGCCCGTATCTTTCAACTGTTTCATTTCGTGGCGGTGGTCGTGGACATCGAACGGTTCGAGCATATCGGATACAAAGACAGTCGACCCTGTTGGGGTTTTCGGGGAGCCCGCCGATCGGATCACCGCAGCCGTTTGAGGCGATCGCGGGCCGACGCTAGGGCCTCGTCGTCGTCGGTTCCGAGGTAGGTCCCGATCTCGTGGGCCGCCGTGACCAGCGCGTTGGCGGTCTCAACTGGGATCTCCCCCTGTAAGGCCTCGGCGCGTTTGAGTTGCTCCCGGAGCGAGCCGAGGGTTTTCGCTGCCTCGTGGTCGGGGTGGTCATCGAGCCACGTCCGAAGGTCCCCGCGGTAGGTCTCGACGGCCTCGGCAACGCCGAGCCCTCTGGCGGCTTCGAGCGACGCCGGTGGCTCCGTTTCCGGCGGCCACTCGCCGGCAGCGGCCCCATCGAGCAGTTCGAGCACGTACAACTCCTCGGTTTCGGTCGGCTCACGGCCACGGGCGGCCAGATCCGCCGCCTGCAGCAGTTCTCTGGCGGCGAGAAACCGATCGTCCAGTGGCTGGAGTTCCCCACCGTTGATAAAGCCGCGTCTGTTCGTGTAGCTCCGAAGCCGGTCTTTGAGGTCGTCGACCACGTGAGCCAACGGCTCGCTCGCCAGTCGTTGGCGGACCGGCTCCAGTTCCAACTCGGCTGCTCCGTCGGTGTGGAGCTGCCGGCGGTCGTCGACGCCGACACTCCGAATAGCCCCACAGTCCGGACACCGAATGGCTCCGGTCTCGTAGTAGGACCACTGTTGGCCACAGGCCTGACACTCCCTGATTCCCCGTATCTCCATACTCATTGTTTTTGTGCGATGATAAAAACAGTTCGTGGCCCCGACCGAACGTGTTACGGATGCGTGTTTTTCGAGAATCACATTTGATAACTATATGGACACTTTTATACCTGTTCGGTGAAAAGAAATCGATGACGCTTCGCTTTGGAGGGCCGAAGCGTCAGCGGGGACCACAACGGAACGGACGCACACAGTCTGTGCTGCTTACGTTCCCCTTTTCAGTAACCGTCGCCTACGTGACGCCGAATTTCGGTAGCCGCCGGCTACTCGATACTGAGCGAGCCGCCGGTCCCCTCGGTCGACCCGTCTTCGGGCCACTCGATCTCGAGTTCGAGCGACTGCTCGGCGTTGCCGCCGCCGCTGTCGGTTTCGCGTTCGGCCTTCACCTCGAAGGTCGGCCGGTCGGGCACCTCCAGTGTCACGCTGTCGCTTCCGGCCGACAGCCTCACTGCCTCGTGGGCCGACAGTTTGTCGGCGACCGCTCGCAGGTAGTCGGCGATCTCTTCGCGGGACTGTGTCGACTCCGATTTGAACAGGACCTCTTCGGGCATGCCTCCCCTGACGCTCGGCAGCCTCATAAATAATGAGCCCAATACGTGTCTGTTTTTGTGCACTTCGGCACCGCGTACGCGACCGGAGTCCCGGCGAAAATCGGGACACACGGCCGGTAGATCCGCCGACAGCCGGTATCGGGTCGGTAAATTTATTTATTTTAGAGAATAATCTGCAAGTGGACATTACCGATGTACGACCTAACAGGATTCCAGCGCGATCTGCTCTACGTGATCGCCGGCCTCGACGACCCCCACGGGCTGGCGATCAAGGAGGAACTCGAGGAGTACTACGAAAAAGAGATCCACCACGGACGGCTGTATCCCAACCTCGATACACTGGTCGACAAGGGGCTCGTCGAGAAGGGCCAACAGGACCGCCGGACCAACTTCTATACGATGACCCGGCGGGGCCGCCGGGAGATCGACGCCCGCTCGGACTGGGAATCACAGTATCTCACCGCCTGAATCCCGCCAATTTCGTTCCTTCAGCCCCGCTACTCGCCGTCGCCCTCCGGGGTCGGCTTGCCGGTCGACGGTGAATCGTCGGTCCCGCGTGGTTCCGGGAATCGCGTGCCCACCAGCGGCATCGGCGGCGTCGACTCCTCGGCCAGCAGCGCCGGCAGCACGAGCCGGGCGAACTGGAACACCAACACCAGCAGGACCGGCATGAGGAACAGGCCGTACCAGCCGAACAGCAGCGGCCCCAGCGTGTAGGCCAGCATGAGCGCGCCGACGTGGACGTTCCGGCCCGAGACGTAGGGCCGCAACACGAGATCCGGGATCGAGTCGACGATCACCAGCGAGACGCCGACGAAGAGGCCGACGAACCACAGCGTCTCGGTGCCGGCGGCCGTGAGACTCCGGGCGGCCATATAGAGGGCGACCGGGACGTAGACGAGTTTCATCCCGACGACCGGGATCAGGCTGGCGACCCCCGCCAGCAGGCCGATCAGCGCCGCCGCCGGGATCGCTGCCCCCTCCGGGGCGACGACGTTGACCAACGAGTAGCTGATTACCCCGATCGTCCCCGTGAAGACCGCATTGAGGATGTTGCCGAAGAAAATGTCCCGGAGATCTCGGTCGACGGCGAGGAGGTACTGCCCACTGACCGACTCCCGGCCGCCGACCGTCTCCAGCACCCACGCCGCGACCCGGTGGTCGTCCCGCAGGAGGTAGAACGCGAGGGCAAGCATCGCAAACAGGTTGATGGCCGCGATCGCCACGACGGTCAACGTGTCGACCGCGGAGGTCAGTTGGTCGAGAACCGAGCCGGCGAGATCAGCTGTCAGATACTGGTCGAAATCGGCCGAAAGCAGCGTCGAGGGATCGGTCAGCCGGTCGAAGGCCCCCGGATCGAGACCGACATCGGTCGGGTCGATCGCGGTCGACCGGGTCAGATCGTTGAGTTGGCGGCCGACGATCAACAGCGCATACCCCGCCAACCCCAGTGCGGGCAGCCCGAGGGCGAACAGCGAGACGGCCGCCGTGAGGCTCGGCTGGTCGATCCGGTCGACGAGCCGTCGGTAGACCGGCCGGGTCGCGTAGTAGATGAACAGCCCAAACACCAGCGTCCCGACGAACGCCCGGACGACGTAGGCGACCGCTGCAAGGAGGGCGATCCCGACGACTACCCAGACCGGGGAGCGCCGGAGCACTGCGTCGATCGACATATCGAGAAGCGACGTGGCCGCCTCAAAAACACGTCGACTTCTTGTCGGCACAGTAATGAATTCACCTAATAGGTCTGTTGAGGGGTATTTTTATCCCTTCGAGGCGGCTATCCGTCGTACTAGGTTATCACGCTATATGATATGATTATGAGTGTTCTCCCATCGACCATGCAGGGGTCATCGTTCGCCCAACCCTTTCTCTTCGAGATCTATCTGTTCGTCTTCGGGGCCGCCGCAGTCGCCTGTTTCGGCAGCATCGGTCGGGCTCTCCGGATTTCGAACGACGACACGCGCCACGGGCTCGTCGCCCTGCTCGTCACCAGCGGACTGTGGGCGGCGTTGCACGTCGGCTACCTGGCCGCGCCGACCCCGCGTCTCCAGTACGGGTTCTATACGGCGGGGCTCGTCGTCGGCCTGAGCACTGTCGGGCCGTGGCTCTACTTCTGTTCGGCCTACACCGGCCGGACGCTCCACCGAAACCCGACCTACCAGCGGCTGGCGGTCGGCCTCTTCCTCTCGATCGTCGCGGTGAAAGTGACCAACCCGTTCCACGGGCTGTACTTTTCGGCAGAAGTCGTCGAAACGCCGTTTCAGCACCTGCTGATCAGCCATGGGGCACTCCACTGGGCAGCGATGGGAGTGGCATACGCCCTCGCCACCATCGGCATCTTCATGCTGTTCGAACTGTTCGCGCAGGTCGACTACGACACCCGGCCCTTCGTGGCCCTCGTCGGACTGACCGCGCTGCCGGTGGTCTTCGACATCGTGGGCTTCGTTACCCCGCTGTTCCTCGATGTCTCCTACTCGTCGATCGGTGTGGCGGTGTTCGCCGTCGGCGTGCTGTTCAGCTACATCGAGGAGTTCGAAACCATCCAGTTGGCCGGCCAGTACGACGACCCGGTGATCGTCGTCGACGACGAAGGCGAGATCCGGGACTACAACCAGGCCGCCCTCGAGCTGTTTCCCGACCTCGAAGACGCTATCGACGGGGACCTTTCGACTGTCGTCTCCGAGGTCGCGGTCAGTCTCACGACCGAGGAGCCACTGGAGTGTGTCCTCGGCGACGAACCCCGCTACTACAGTGTCTCGTCGAACCAGTTTTCCACCGGGAAGGCGACACTCGGCCAACTCGTCCTGCTGAAGGATGTCACCGAGCAGGAACGCTATCGGCGGGAACTCGAAACCCAAAACGCCCGCCTCGAACAGTTCACGGGGATGGTCTCCCACGACCTGCGGAACCCGCTCAACATCGCCCAAGGAAACATCGACCTCGCCCGTGAGACCGGCGAAGCGGAACCGCTCGAAACGGTCAAGACGGCGCTCGACCGGATGGAGGAACTCATCGAGGACCTACTGGCGCTGGCCCGGCAGGGGAAACCGATCGACGAGACCGAACGCGTCTCGCTGGCCGAGCTCGTTCGCTCCTGTTGGGAGATGGTCGACGTCGCCGACGCTGAACTCGTCGTCGAGGGTGACACCGAGTTCGATGCCGACCCCGACCGAATCCAACAGCTCTTCGAGAACCTCTTTCGGAACAGCGTGGAACACGGCGGCGAGGACGTCACGATCACTGTCGGGCCGCTCGCCGCTGGCTTCTACGTCGAGGACAACGGCCCCGGAATCCCCGAGGAAACACACGACGAGGTCTTCGAATCGGGCTATACGACCTCACGACAGGGGACCGGCTTCGGCCTCAGTATCGTCTCCGAAATCGCTGACGCCCACGGCTGGTCGATCAGCCTCACGAACGGCGACTCGGGCGGGGCACGGTTCGAAGTCGACACCGGCCAGTCGACCGTTGAAGAGGAAAACGAGGACTCAGCGGCCGAGGCGTCCGTCGACCGCGTCTAAACCAGCATCTCTTCTTCGGCTTCCAGCAGTTCGTGGTACCGGTTGCGGATCGTGACCTCGGAGATGTCGGCGACCTCCGAGACCGCCGCCTGCGTGGTCTTTTCGTTGGTCAGCAGGGCAGCGGCGTACACCGCGGCGGCAGCGAGGCCGACCGGGGATTTGCCGCTGTGGACGCCCTGTTCTTTGGCGTTCTTCAGGAGCTGTTTGGCACGCATCTCCGATTCCTCGGAGAGTTCCAGCGAGGAGGCAAACCGCGGGACGTACTGTTCGGGGTCGGCGGGTTTGACCTCGAGGGAGAGTTCGCGGACGACGTAGCGGTAGGTCCGGGCGATCTCGCTTTTCTCAACTCTCGACACGTCGGCGATCTCATCGAGACTCCGGGGGACGCCGGCCATTCGCGCGGCGGCGTACACACAGGACGTCGAGACACCCTCGATGGAGCGCCCCGGCAGCAGGTCCTCGTCGAGCGCCCGCCTGTAGATCACCGACGCCGTTTCCCGGACGTTGTCCGGCAGGCCGAGTGCGGAGGCCATCCGGTCGATCTCGCCGAGGGCCTGTTTGAGGTTCCGCTCCTTGCTGTCGCGGGTGCGGAACCGCTCGTTCCACTTGCGGAGCCGCTGCATCTTCTGGCGCTGGCGCGCACCGAGCGAGCGACCGTAGGCGTCCTTGTTCCGCCAGTCGATGTTGGTCGACAGCCCTTTGTCGTGCATCGTGTTGGTGGTCGGCGCACCGACACGGGACTTCTGGTCTTTTTCGGCGCTGTCGAAGGCCCGCCACTCGGGGCCGCGGTCGACGGAGTCCTCGGTGATCACGAGCCCGCAGTCGCCACAGACGGTTTCGCCGTGTTCGTCGTCGGTGATGACGTTGCCGCTACACTCGGGACACTGGAGGCCGTCCTGTTCGGATTCGGTTTCGGATTCTTGTTCGGAGGCAGTTCGGTTGTGCCGCTCTCGGGACCGCGAGCGGTCGGTTGTCGTGGTAAACGTTCGTTCACTCATTGTGTGCTATGAGCCCCCGGTATGGCCGATAAAAATACGGGAGCGGTCGTTGCCAACAAGAAGACAGAATATTACTTAAGCAGTTTGGTATCGTGTCGAACCGCCGGGTCAGCGCCGTCTCTCCCCCGAACGACCCTGATAGTTTGTGTTCGGGTGGCTGATAGCTACCGGACTGTTTTCGAGGGTGGGGCTCGGAGTCGACCCATGCCCGACCGCATCGTCTCGCTGGCCCCGAGTGCGACCGCAACCCTCGCCGCCCTCGGCGTCGAGGATCGACTCGTCGGCGTCACCGCCCACTGCGAACTCGATCGTCCGGTCGTCGGCGGCTGGCTGAACCCGGAGTACGACCGGCTCGCGGAGTTGTCGCCTGATCTCGTCTGTACCAGCGACGGCCTCCAAGCCGAGATCCGCGATGAACTCCGCGATCGGGGCTACGACGTGTACCACCACGAGCCCAACCGACTCGACGACGTGCTGGCGGGTTTCGAGTCGCTGGCCGAGGCCGTCGGCTCCCCCGAGGCGGGCGTCGACCTCCGGGCTGACGCCGAGGCGCGGTTGGCGGCGGTCGACGAGCGGGTCGACCGCGCGCTCGCCGCCGGCCACGAACGGCCGGTCGTCTACTGCGAGGAGTGGTCCGACCCGCCGATGGCTGCCGGCAACTGGGTGCCCGATGCGGTCGCGGCTGCCGGGGGCCGGTACCCCTTCGTCGACCCCGGCGAGCGGTCTCAGGCGGTCGACTACGAAACAGTCACGACAGCCGACCCCGACCAGGCCGTCCTGCATATCTGTGGCTTTGGCGATGGGGTCCCGGCCAGCCGCCTCGCCGACCGAGGGTGGGACCTCGATGCCGCGGTCCACGTCGTCGACGACTCGCTGTTGAATCAGCCGAGTCCGTGGCTCATCGATGGGATCGAACTACTCACCGAGCGATTCTACCCCGCAACGGTCGACCAGTAGCCAATAGCGGGCGGCTCCTGTCCAGTCGACTATCTAACCCACGGTCGATCCAAGAACGATACGTCAGTAGTCGGCGACTACTTATATATGACAGTGGCCGCGGCGGGCCGCGGACGGGGCTACCAGATTCCCTCTCGGAGGTCGAGCAGCGTCACCACGACGACGTGGGGCGCGGTCACGACGGCGATGCCGAC
>JAWOEO010000010.1:0-6882 GCA_046482755.1 Halohasta sp.
TTCGCGGAGATCCCGCGCGATCTCGGCGGCCACCTCGCGCGTGTCGCCGACCGTCAGGACGTAGTAGTCCGTTTCGGTGGTCTCCTCGGGCCACGCGCCGGCGCGCTGACACAGAAGTGACAGCGTCTCGTGTCCGATTCCGACGCCGACGGCGGGCGTCGGTTCGCCGCCGAATCCCTCGATGAGGTCGTCGTAGCGGCCGCCGCCGAAGACGGATCGGGAGACCTCGCCGGTCGAGTCGAAACACTCGAAGACGACGCCGGTGTAGTAGTCGAGCCCGCGGGCGGTCTCTAGGGAGACCTCACAGAACTCCCGCGCGCCGAAGTCCTCGGCCGCATCGAGGACTGCCTGCAGGTTCGCCACGGCGTCGGCCACCCGGTCGGTTTCGGCGAAGTCGACCAACTCGTCGAGCTGGTCGGTCGACAGCAGGTCGTCGAACCGTTCGGCCTGGTGGTAGGCGAGGCCTGCGTCGGTAAGCAGTGCATAATACTCCTCGTCGTCGATCTTGGCCGACTTGTCGACCGCGCGGATCGCGGCTTCGGTCTCGACGTCGGCGTCGAACGCCTCCAGCAGCCCACCCAGAATGTCGCGGTGGGAGACCCGAAACTCGAAATCCTCGCCGGTCAATCCGAGGTCAGTCAACGCATCGGCCGCAAAGGCCAGCACTTCGGCATCGGCTTCGGGCTCGCTGGAGCCGAAAATGTCGACGTTGGTCTGGTAGAACTCCCGAAACCGGCCCTGTTGGACCTGCTCGTAGCGCCAGAATGGTCGCGTCGAGCGCCATTTGATCGGCTTCGAGAGCGCCTGGCTCTTGGCGACGACCATCCGGGCGACCGTCGGGGTCAGTTCGGGGGTCAGCGTCACTTCGCGGCCGCCCTGGTCGGTGAAGTTGTACAGCTGGTCGACGATCTCATCGCCGGATTTGTCGGTGTAGAGCTCGGTTGCCTCCAGGGTCGGCGTCCCGATCTCTCGGAAGCCGTAGCGGGCTGCCGCGTCCTCGACGGTGTCGATGACCTCCCGGCGGGCGGTCATCTCGTCGGGGTAGAAGTCACGGAACCCTTTGAGTCGGTCATACATAGCGAGCCGTTGGGCAACCCTGCGCTTGAAACCTGCCTTTCGTGGCTCGCCCGGAGTGTCCCGACCGATCCCGCGACCGTCGACGGCCGGTAGCAATCGCCTACGGCCGAGTAGCCGGTGCCAACCGGCCGATCAGTCGGCACATAACGATATATACGCCTGCCCGACGGTCCGGTATGTCGTACTGTCACGCAGCCGATCGCCCGGCCTGCCGCCCATGATCGGCCCGGGGATCCGCCGGCGGCTCCGGTCGGTGGTCGGGTGGCTTCGGCGGTCGACCCCGACCTCGCTCGATTCGGTCACGGCGGCTCCCACGATCGGCGATGTCGTCGACCACGAGGCCGTCGAACGGCGGCTACCGGAAGGCTGGCGTGTCGGCCGCGAGATCGTGCAGTTCCGCGGCGAGCCCCTCGCCGAGGTCCTCCGGCTCACCGACCGCGAGGGGTTTTGGATCACGCTCAAACCGGTCGCGATGCTGGAGCCGACCGGCCCGGTCGAACTCTACACGCTGGCTTCGCCGGTCGACGCCAGACAGCGGCGTGAGACTGCCGACTCGCTGGCCGCCGCACTCGACAGTGCCGTCGAAATCGCCGTTGCCCGCCGGACCCACCGGTCGGCCGACCGGTCGGCGTGGGGACCGTCGACCGATCGCTAGATAGCGATCATCGTCACGCCGGCGACGGCGAGCACCGCGGCCGCGGCGCGCACGCGGAAGTACTGTTCGCCGAGGACGATTCCGCCGAGGACGACCGCGACGATCGCTTGGGCGTTGATGATCGGCGAGGCGATGCTCGCTGGTACGAGCGAGAAGGCCAGTGTCGTGACGTACTCGCCGCTGACGACGAACCCACCGGCGACGGCCAGTTTCGCCACGTCGTCTCGTACTGGCGGCCGTGCCGACCGGAGTACCGACGGCAGCAACACCACGATCACCCCGCCGAACAGCAGCGGAACCCACAGCGAGGTCGGGATCGCCAACTCCTGGAGGGCGACCCGTTTCCCCACGTCACTGACCGCGAACAGCATCGCACTCGCCAGTGCGAGCTGTGCGGCCCGCGAACTCGCCGCCCGCCGGAGTGGTTCGAGCAGCGAGCCGCCCTGAAAGTTGGCGATGTAGATGGCGATCGTGGCGACGACCACGCCCGCGACCTGCAGCGGCGTCAGAAACTGCCCGAGGAACACCACCTCGATCGGGAGCACGAACACCGGCACGACCTTGTTGATCGGCGCGACGTACGACACGTCGCCGATCGCCAGCGCCCGCAGAAAGGCGACGTTCGCCCCGCCGATCGTCACGACTGTCACCGCGAGGACCGCTACGTCGTCGAGCCGAAAGCCACCGAGGGCTTCGATCGCCTCACCGTAGCCGACCGAGACGCCCAACAGCGGTAGATACCACCCCAGTGCGAACCCGTTGACTAGCACCGTCAGCGTCGCGGCCGAATACCCCTGAAACGCCCGTTTGAGATAGAAAATATAGACCCCCCAAATCACGGCTGCGACGACCGCGTAGCCGATCCCTAACTCCATTATAAAAAATCATTACGACAGCAGTGATTAATCGTTCGGTCGACCAGTCACTGCACGCTTCGTTTGCGACTTCTGGTCGACTGGTAGGCGGTGCCTACTCGTCGCGTCGACCGTGGACGTAGGTCTGTTCGTGGTCGGGGAAGACCGCCTCGACGGTTGCGGGCTCGTGGCGGTCGGCCAGCAGCACCCGGAGTTCGTCCTCGTAGTCGGCTTTTCGGACGGTCTCGCTGGGCCCGACTTCGATCTCGAAGGCCGACTCGACCAACCGGTCGACCGCATGGCGGCCGAACCCCGAGAGGGGGGCGATGTAGTCGACGCCGTGGCGGTCCTCGATGCTCTGGGCGGCCGCGCGGGAGACGTCGGGGACCCGGTCGTCCCGCCGGGTGCCGTCGGCGACGGCGTCGAACTCGCCGCCGGCGACCGTTTCGAGGGCGTGATCGTGGGCCTGCTGGATCCCGTTGCGAGGGTAGCCGTCGGCGGCCATCCGGTCGACGGCCGTCTCCGCGACCGACCGGTCGAGGTCGACGGTCTCGAAGGGGTAGCCCAGCGCGTCGGCGGCGCGTGCGGCGTGCTGCCAGTCGTCGGTGATTCCGAAGGTGGCGGTCACCAGCGTCAACTCGTAGAACTCGTCGAGAAGCAGCGCCGCGAGCGAGGAGTCCTTGCCGCCGCTGTACAGCAACGCGAGCTCCATTCGGTTACCGCCGTCGGATGTCGAAGGATTTGGAGTCGGGCTGGAGTTCCTTGAGCAGCGACTTCATCTGGTCCTCGTCGATGCGGTCCTGAATCCGGCCGCTCCGGGCCAAGGCGATGATCTGCTGTTCGACCTGCTCTGCAAACTGGGGTTTCGACATCTGGACGGCGTTGAGCCGCTGGCGGGCCCCGTCGGTGAGGTGCTGTTTCAGCATCGCCTTCTTTTGGGCTTCGGCCTGCTGTTGGGCTGCCTCCTGGGCCTCTTGGTCGCCTTGACCCTGCCCTTGGCGCTGTTCGAGCTCTTTGCGCTTCTGTTCGCGCAGTTCTTCGAGTCGGTCGTCGCCGGGGCTATCGCTCATATCTATCCGTCGTGTTGCGGTCCAAAAAACGGTTTCGGAGCCGCCGACGCCGGCACTGTCGGCATCCCGCTCTCGCTCTCGTTCGTCCCCGTCGACGGTCCCGAAGCGTGCCGCTGTCGCTGTCGAACTGGGTGTGTCGAAAACAAATACCGGGCCTCAGGCGTAGCGTTCGAGTTCCGGCCGGTCGAGTGATTCGAAGACGTCTTGGGCGACTTCATCGAGGAGGGCGTCGCCGTCGGCGGTGGTGCGGCGGCCCTCACCCTGTGCGGTCTGGACGAGGTCTTCGTCCTCGAGCTGGCTGAGGACCTCGCGGATGATCTTCTTCGAGCCCGCGACGTGGTTGGCGGGGGCGACCGCATACCGGTTCGAGCCGTCTTTGGTGCCGCCGTACTCGGTGGCGAGCCGTTCGACGCCGATGGGGCCGTTGATGGCGACCTTGCGGAAGACGCTCGCCGCGCGGGTCTCCCAGAAGTCCTCCTGCTGTGGCGGCAGTTCGCGGTCTTGGCCGGTTTTGGTGTACTCGACCCAGTCGGGCGCATCGAGGCTGTCGGCGAGCCGGTCGGCGAGTTCGTCGATGAACTCCTCGGCCGGGACGTCGTAGAGAGTTACCATAGGGCCACGTTCCGTTTTTGAGTGTTTAAACCCATCGTATTGCCGACGCAGGACGTATGCGGGTGTGTAGCGTCCGCCGGTCGCGGTGTCGACGCGGCCGGCGTTCGTCCGGCCAATACACATCCTTTTATCGACACGGCCGCAAGCCGTCGACGGATTTCGATGGACGAACGCGAGGCCCTCGGGTTGCTCGGGGCGGCGCTGCCGGCGGCCGGCGACGACGCCGCCGTCGTCGGCTCGACGGCGATCACCACCGACATGCTCCACGAGTCGACCGATTTTCCCGCCGGAACCACGCGCTACACTGCGGGCTGGCGGTCGGTCGCCGCCTCGTTGTCGGATCTCGCCGCCATGGGAGCCGAGCCGACCGCCGCGGTCGCCGCTTACGCCGACACGGCCTTCGTCGACAGCGAGCTCGAAGCCTTCCTCGAAGGTGCACGGAGTGTCTGTGAATCGGTCGGGGCCGACTACGTTGGCGGCGACCTCGATACCCACTGTGAGTTCACCGTGACCACGACCGCGATCGGCGAGGCCGCTCATCCCGTCTACCGTTCGGGTGCGGCCGCCGGCGACCGGCTCTGTGTGACCGGCACGCTGGGCCGAAGCGCCGCCGCCCTCCGGCTGTTCGACCGCGGCGAGACCGACCGTGCCAACGAGCTGTTCCGGTTTACTCCCCGAGTTACGGCCGGCCGGCGGCTCGCTGGCGTCGCCACTGCGATGATGGACTCCAGCGACGGGCTGGCCCGGTCGCTCCACCAACTCGCCGAGGCCAGCGACTGCGGGTTCGCGCTCGACCGCGAGGCGGTGCCGATCGACACCGCCGTCGACGCGGTGGTCGACGATCCGGCCGATCGTTGGGAGGCCGGCGTCCATTTCGGCGAGGATTTCGAACTCGTCTGTACGCTTCCGCCGGGCGAACTCGATGCGGTTGCAGCCGACCTGTCGACGCCGCTGACGCCGATCGGCCGGGTCACCGACGAAGGGGTTCGTGTCGACGGCGAGCCGCTGGCCGACCGCGGCTACACCCACTGATTACTGTACCTGAATCGGGACCAGCATGAAACACAGCAGGCCGATCCCGAAGGTCAACAGCCCGACCAGCAGTCGCGGGCGGCCGATCGGGCTCTCGTCGACCGGCTCGGCAGGGCCGTTGAACGCGATTAGCAGCGCAATGCCACCCCAGACGGCCCAGAGGATGACCGAATCACCGAGCGACAGCCCCCTGACGAAGTAGAGGTAGCCAGCGATCCCGAACAGTGCCGTCGGGACGAGGGCGGCGATCGTCTCCTGACGCTGGCCGATCATCGCCCGGACCATGTGGCCGCCATCGAGCTGGCCGACCGGCATCAGGTTCAACAGGGTGAAAAACATCCCGACCCAGCCGCCCATGATGACGGGATGGGGATTCAGTCCCTCGCTGTAGCCGGTCTGCTCGCCGAGTAGGAAGGCAATAATATCGAGTAGGGGCGGATTATCGAAGACGACCGAGCCGCCTGACTGGCTCTGTTCGACGATGGCGGACGGAACCTCTACCGGCCCCAGCGAGAGCCCGATGGCTGTGACGGCGACGGTCGCAACCAACCCCGCGATCGGCCCGGCGACGCCGATATCGAACAGTGCTTTCCGGCTCGGCATCCGTCCGCGCATTCTGATTACCGCACCGAGCGTCCCGAAATAGGTGGGAAACGGGATCAGGTAGGGCAACGAGACGTCGACGCCGTGGTATCGGCCCATCGCGTAGTGGCCGAGTTCGTGGGTCAGCAACACGCCGAGGATGGCGGCCGCAAACGGCCACGCCTGCAGCATCGAACGCGGGTTCGAGATGATCGTCTCAAGGGGTATGTAGTACCACAACGAGGCACCGACCACCAGCGTCGACAGCACCGTCGCCCCGAGCAGGCCGATGTTGGTCCACGGGATACCACCGCGCTCGTCGTCTTCGATCGGGGATGCGACGAGCGCCGTTCCCGGACTCCGCTCGGACTCTGCGAGTTTGAGTTCGTAGCCAGCTCGTTGAAACGCCGGCCACAGTTTGCCGAAGAGCTGACGGTCGGGAACCAGCGGCTCGCCGTAGTACACGATCCGTTCGTCCTCAATCCGGACATCCGTGAGGCGGTACCACGTCTCGAGATCGTCGGGACGAGGCACATTGGCCTCCGAGTCAGCCATCGGTTCCGCTACGTGGTCGACGGGCATAAACATCCGCGTGCGCTGGCGGCGACAGCCTCTGGTCGAACCCGCTGGCCGAGCGGGTGGCAGTCGGGAGTTACGCCGTCTCGGCCGGCTGAACCAGCCACGTCGTCGCCCCGGTGTAGGACCACGGCTCGATCGAAAGCTCGGTCGCCGACTCCTGGAGCCGGACGATCAGCGCGCCGATCTCCTTCGGCGACAGCTCGACGTCCTCGGCGATGAACTTGCTTTTGAAATACCGGTCGCCCGCGGCGACCTGCTCGCGGAGGTACTGACGGAGGTACTCCGCCTTCGGGTTCCCGTCGACTGGCGACTCCGGCGTGACGTCCGTGGAAGGTGTGGTTGCGCTCATGGATCCTCGATCCCAGCTTGTTCACCATGGCTGTTATATAAGCCAGACCGTTGGTCGGATTTCGGATCGATT
>JAWOEO010000282.1:0-11957 GCA_046482755.1 Halohasta sp.
ATCCCGAGGCGCTGCGGCAGCTCTACGGCGGGATTCGGGAGGTCGCCCCCGATCTCGAAACCCTGCATTTGGATAATATGAACCCGATCACGATCGCCAACTGGCCCGAAAAGAGCCGGGAGGGGATCCGGATCATCGCCGAACACAACACCCCCGGCGATACGGCTGCCTTCGGCCTGGAGTCGGCCGACCCGGTTGTCCAGGAGGCCAACAATCTCAACGTCACCGCCGAGGAGTGTTTCGAGGCCGTCAAAATCGTCAACGAGGAGGCCGGCTGGCGACCCGGCGACGAGCCCGGATCGGCCCCGACCCACGGCGAGGGGGCAGCCAACCGCCTGCCGAAACTGCTGCCGGGAATCAACCTCCTCCACGGCCTCAAAGAAGAACGCGAAGAGACCTACGAACACAACCGCGAGTTCCTCCAGCGCGTCTACGACGAGGGGCTCATGCTGCGGCGGATCAACATCCGGCAGGTGATGGCCTTCGACGGCACCGACATGTCCGACACCGGCGCGGAGATCGCCCACGAACACAAGGAACTGTTCAAATCCTACAAACAGGAGATCCGCGAGGAGATCGATCAGCCGATGCTGGAGCGCGTGACGCCGCAGGGCACGGTGCTGCCGGACGTCCACCTCGAATACCATCAGGACGGCCGGACGTTCGGTCGACAACTCGGCACCTACCCCCTCCTCGTTGGCATCCCCGGCGAACACCCCCTCGAAACGACCATCGATGTGGTCGTGGTCGACCACGGCTACCGCTCGGTGACGGCGGTTCCCTATCCACTCGATCTCAACAGCGCGAGTATGAAACAGCTCGAAGCCCTGCCCGGTATCGGTCGGCAGCGCGCCGGCGACATCATCGTCGGCCGGCCCTACGAGACCGCCAGCGAGGTCGGCGACAGCGTCGACCTCACGGCGTACGCCACCGCCCGCCCGCCACAGCGGGCCGACTGAGCCGTTCCCTCCACCATGACAGAGCACATGACGACACCGATTACCCGGTTTTCGATCCCCACCGAGACCGTCGCGGCGACCGACCGGACGAACGCCTATCTGATCGACGGCGACGAACCGCTGTTGGTCGACCCCGGGGCGCGGCATCCCGACGTCGACACCGCCGTCGAGGACTGCTCGCCGGACCACATCACCGCCACCCACAGTCACCCGGACCACATCCGAGGGCTGACCGCCTACGCCTTCGAGACCGACGCGACGGTCTGGGCCCCGGTCGGCTACGAGAATCGGTTTGCGCAGTCGACGGGAGTCTACCCCGCCCGCACGTTCCGCGAGGGCCACCGCATTGGCCCAGCGACGGTGATCGAGACGCCGGGTCACGCCAGCGACCACACCGCCTTCGAGGTCGACCTCGCCGACGGTCGAACCGCAATCGTCACCGGCGATCTGGTCGTCGACGAGGGGAGCGTCGTCGTCGGTGGCCCGGACGCCGACATGGCCGACTACCTCGACTCCCTCCGGCGGATCCGGGAGCGCGAGCCCGACGTACTCTATCCGGGCCACGGGCCCGTGATCGACAACCCTATCGACGCCATCGATCGGCTCGTCGACCACCGCGAGGCCCGCGAACAGTCGGTTCTGGATGCGATGGCCGCCAACGCCGAGGACGTCGACGAGATCGTCGACCGGGCCTACGAGAAGGACCTTTCGGGGGTCTACGACCTCGCGCGGCAGACGGTGGTCGCCCACATCCGCAAACTCGATGCCGAGGGGCGGGTCCGGTGGGACCCCGAGACCGAACAGGCCACGCTGGTCGGAGGGGACTGATGGAATCGCTGGAAACCGAACTCGACCGCGCCCGCGACCTCGACGAGGCGGCGCTGGCCGACGCCATCGAGACCATTGGCTTCGAGTGTACCCGGTGTGGGGCCTGCTGCAAGGGGTACGAGCCCGAGGAGACGTCGACGGTCGACGACGGTGTCGACGCTGTCGACAGTACGGCGGACCGCGAACCCCACACCGCGACGGTGTTCCCCGACGAGGTGCGGACGCTACAGGACGCGGGCGACTACGACTGGCGGGACGTGGCTCGACCGATGCCCTATGGCCTCAGTGAGGGTGACGACGGCCTCGAGGGCGAGACCTTCGAGTGGGCCCTCCAGACCGACTCGTGTGGCGACTGCACGTTTTATACCGAAAGCGACGACGGCACCGGGGCCTGTCAGGTCCACGACGACCGGCCGCTGATCTGTCGGACCTACCCGTTCAGCGTCGACCTCGGCGGGACGAGCCAGCCGATGGGCGAGGCAGTCGACGAGGCAGGGATGGTCCGGGCCCACGAGTGTGAGGGCCTCGGCCGCGACATCTCACGTGACGAAGCCGAGGAACTGGCGGCCGCACTGAAAACACGGGCGATCAGGGAGATCGAGGAAGCGATCGGCGTTCGGGACAACTACCAGCCCGCGGCAGTCGACCGCGAGGCCGCCGGTGGCGTCGTCGTCCACGACTCCGAGGGGGCGAAACGGGCCGACGGGCGGCCGGTCGACGAGCAGTAGTCCGATCAGCCCGCGTCGTCCGTCAGTTCCAACCGCATTTTCACGTGTGGGATTCCCGCCTCCTCGAAGGGCTCGCTGACGACACGGTAGCCCTGTCGACGGTAGAACGCCGCTGCGCGTTGCTGGGCGTGGAGGACACAGACATCGACCCCGCGTTCACGGGCGATCGTCTCACAGACCGCCATGAGTCGGCTCCCCCAGCCAGCGCCGCGAGCCGAGGCCCTGACGGCGATCCGCTCACATTTGAGCGCGTCCGCGACACGCCGAACCCGTGCGGTGCCGATCGGCCGTCCCTCCTCGACCAGCAGGACGTGCTCGGCGACGGTCTCGTTGTCGTCCCACTCGATGGCCTCGTCGACGCCCTGTTCGCCGACGAAGACGGCATAGCGGATCGCCGCGATCGCCGCCAGCGAGCCCACCCCACCGTCGGTCGGCGTGCCGTCGACCCGTGTTGGGGCCGTCTCGATCCCGCTGTCGGCGACCGCCTGGGCACGGTCGACCACGGCGGGGGCCGGTTCGGCGATCCGAACGAGAGTTGGCATACCTTCGGCTCGGTGTGCTGGGGACTCGAAGCTATCGACGCCGACCGGCTACTCGTCGGCCGTCGACTTCGGGAGCCGGAGGGTGACCCGCGCGCCGCGGGGCGAGCGGTCGTCGATCATGATCTCGCCGCCGAACAGCGAGGCCGTCCAGTAGACGATCCACAGCGCCAGCCCGCTGCCGTGTTCGAGTTGCGTCTCCCGTTCGGAGTCGATCATGATCTGTTCGTGGGTGGGGATGCCGGGGCCGTCGTCGGCGACGACGATGTCGACCCACTCGCCGTCGGATTGGGTCTCGCTGTCGACCGTGATCGTCACCGTCGGCTCCGGCCGATCGTTGTGGACGATGGCGTTCTCGATGAGTTCGCCGAGGGCGACTTCCACCCGCTCGTCGGCGGTGATCGTGGCGTCGTCGACCGGCCACGTCCGGATCGTGGCCTCCGGGTGGCGTTCGCGGTAGCTCTCGGCGACTGTCGAGACCAGCCGGCCGGCGTCGACTGTGCTTTCGGGGTAGTCCTCGTCGAGCAGCGAGCGGACCGCGCCGACCTTGTCGCCGACCGACGCCAGGTCGGTAGCCTTCGTCTCGATGGCTTCGGCGTGGCCTGCGGCCGGTTCGTCGACCGCGTCGGCGAGGAAGGAGGCACGACCGAGGATCACGTTCATTCCGTTGCGGATGTTGTGCCGCAGCACGCGGTTGAGCACGTGAAGCTGCTGTTCGCGGAGTCGTCTGGTCGTCACGTCCGACTGGATGGCGACGAAGTGGGTGATCTCGCCGGCGGTTTCGATCGGGGCGATCTCCTGTCGCACCTGATACAGTTCGCCGGACTTCCGGCGGTTGATGATGTCGGCCTCCCAGATCTCGCCGTCGAGGATCGTCTCCCACAGCTCGGCGTAGAACGCCTCGGACTGTTTGCCGGATTTGAGGATGGCGGGCGTCCGGCCGACCGCCTCGCTGCGGCTGTAGCCGGTCTGGGATTCGAACGCCGGGTTGACGTACTGGATGACCCCGTTGTTGTCGGTGATCACGACCGAGTGGCCGGCCTGCTCGACGGCTTTCCGGAACAGCCGGAGGTTCTGCCGTCGCTCCTTGCGGCTGCTGATGTCCCTGATGTGGGCATGCAACAGGGTGTCGTCGTCGACCCCGATCCGGCTGAGTTTCACCTCCGCGGTGAACCGCTCGCCGTCCGGCCGGCGGAACTGCCACTCGAAGAACGTCTCGCCGTCGACACAGGCGGTATCGATGTGGGCGGCCAGCGCCGTCGCCGAGCCGGTGCCGTCGGGTTGGGTCGGCGGCACCACGTCGGTCGGCTCCAGTTCGACCAACGCCTCCCGCCGGTCGACGCCGAACAGATCGAGCGCCGCGTCGTTGCACTCGCGGAACCCCGATCGGTCCATGAGCAACAGCGCATCACGGGAGCCCTCGAAGAGGTTTCGGTAGCGCTGTTCGCGGCGCTGGACGCTCCGCTCGGCCCGCGTCCGCGCGATCTCGTAGCCGAGGATCCGGGCAAGCAGTTCGACGGTGGTTTCGAGGGCCGCCGAGTCGACCCCCGGTCGAGGGGAGTCGTCGGCGAAACAGATGGTGCCGTAGGTCTCGCCGTCGACGGTGACGGGTGCACCGAGATAACAGCTAAGCCCGAACTTCTCGTAGGCCGGGTCGTCGGTCCACCCCTCGGCTTCGGCGTCGGGGATGATCAGCGGTTCGTCGGCAGCGATCGTCTTCCGGCAGTAGGTCACTTCGAGCGGGTCGACCGCCCCGGCGTAGATCTCCTCGTGGTCACCGACGGCGGCGACGATGCGCTGGCTCCGGTCGTCGATGTCGGTGAAGTAGCCGATCGGAAACCCCAGCGTTTCGGCGGCCGTCTCGAGGATCGCCCGGATCTTCTCGTCGAGCGGGCGATCGACGTCCGCGGTCGACCGCACGACGGCCGACAGCGTCCGAAACCCGGCTTCGACATCCTCCATTGGATACGGACGTTGTGTCCGAATCGGTATTAAATGCCGGTGTCCGTGACTGTCGACACAACCTCTCACCGTGTGATCAGGATACTCCGGCGATCCTGTCATTTTATACTGACGCATGCCAACAGTCGACTCGAGTTATCGTATGGAAATCTCAGATGAACTCCTCTGTCTGTTCAGTGCTGATATCACCGAGGAAGACGGCCGCTACACCGTCGAAATCCCGAAACGCGAGGTCGACACCGGCTCGATCGATCCCGACGAGACCTACCGAGTCGCCCTCATCTCCCGGTCGACATCGCGGAGCGACGACAGCGGCGAGCCAACGCCCACGAGTCGGCCGTCGGGCGAACCCCAGCCGCCGGTCGAGGCGGGCGAACTCCGCTATGTCGAAATCGAGGACATCGGCAAACAGGGCGACGGCATCGCCCGCGTCGAGCGCGGCTACGTGATCATCGTCCCCGGTGCCGAGGTCGGCGAGCGCGTGAAGATCGAGGTCTCGGAGGTCAAATCCAACTTCGCGGTCGGCGAGATCATCGAAGAGGACCTGTAGTTCGCGCCTCCAGCCACACCACTGCTTTTGTCGACTCCCGTCTCATGCCGGCCGGGCGATCGTGACACTACAGGGGCTCCGCCGGGCGACTGATTCGGCAACGCTCCCCAACAGGAGTCTGGACAGCCCCGACGAGCCACGGCTCCCCACCACGATGTGGTCGATGTCGTGTTGGTCGGCGTACGCGAGGATCGTTTTTGCGGCGTGTCCCTCGAGCACCGTCGTCCGGACCGATCGGGCATACTGGGCTGCGATGTCCACGGCGGCATCGAGGACCTCGTCGGCAGTCTCGGCGGCCAACTCGTCGCCCGACTGTGTGGCGGTCCCCTCCGGTTTCGTGATCTGGAGCACGTGGAGGACGTGGATCTCCGCCTCCGGGAACAGTTCGAGGGCCTCCCGTAGCGCCGCGCGTGCGTGAGACGAGCGATCCATCGGAACGAGTACGCGGTCCATACGTTCGGCTCGGTCCGCATCCGCGTAGCCGTTTTTGCGACTGAACTGACCTGTCAGTACAGCATCAGTGGCCCGATCAGGACGCCCATCAGATGGACGCGACGCGCGCCGAACCGCGGCGGGACGAGGCCGACGACCGTCGACACTCCGAAGACCACGACACCCAACAGGCCGGTAAACGCGAACGACAGCAGACAGAGAAACGCCAGTACGACCAGCGAAACGGTGGTGTAGTCCGCCCGGCCGACCGTCAGCAGGTAGCGGTCGCCGAGCGCCACCACGAGCAGCGTCCCACAGGCCGCACCGACGACCACCGCCGCGAGGAGAACGGGGACGTCGAGGGGGACGCCCGTGGAGTCGACGGCGACCATCACCCCCGTTCGTGGCGTGCCGAGGGCGACCAGCGCGAAGAGGGCGAAAACCGTGTTCGCAGTGTTCGCGCCGCTGGTGGCGACGATAAAGCCGCGGTCGGGGTCCCGGTTGGGGACCGCCGGCAGCGCCAGCACCGAGGCGATCGCGGCCGAAATACCGGGCAGGTAGCCGACGATCGCTCCGGCGGCCGAGCCGGCCCCGGCGGTGAGTCCGAGATCCCGACGGGCCATCGTGAGTTTGGCGTCTGCCTGCGGCGGCACCCCACCGCCACCCATCGCATCTAGGAGGATCGGCGCGCCGAACAGGCCTGTCAACAGCGGGGTGAGCATGCTCCCCGCACCCAGTGGAGCCGCGGGGCTCACGTCGAGGGTCACCCACCCCAGCGCGGCGGCGAGGCCGAACGAGAGCAGTCCGCCGACGATCGCCTCGGTCGACGATTCGGTGACGACGAGCAGACAGACGACACCTCCGAGCACGACCCAGAGATGGGCCCGGACGACGGGGTAGGCGTGGGTCATCGCCCACGTGACCGGCAGCGCCAGCGGGAGGGCGACCGCAACGGCGAGGCCGCTGCCGATCGCCGACAGCCGGAGGGCTTCACGTCCTCGTCCCTCGATCACGAGGCGATGGCCCGGCAACGCGGAGATCGCCATCGCGGCATCCGGCACCCCGAGAGTGAGCATCGGGACGACATCGAGAAACGTGTGGACGACGCCCGCGGTGAGCATCGCCACGCCGACAAAGAGGGGGTCGGCAGGGATCGAAGCCGCCGTCGCCGCCAGCAGGAGCGCGAAGTTGTTGGCGTGGAGGCCGGGGACCAGCCCGCTGGCAGTGCCGAGGGCGACGCCGCCGAGGGCGAAGCCGACGAACGCGAGCAGGCCACCGGGGTCGACCGTTGCTTGGAGCCACGTCATCGGCGACGCTGGTGGCGTTTTCGCCCTTAATACTCGGGGAGCGCTGCGGCTCGCCGTGTAGCGCGCAAAAAATAACGGCTCTGTGCGTCGCGCCGGTTCAGCCGAAGAGGTTGCCGAGGCCCTCGCCGTCGGCTTCCTCGTCTTCGTCGTCGTCCGCTTCTTCGGCTGCGTCGGCCTCGTCGGCCTCGTCAGCGTCGCCATCGTCAGCGTCGGCCTCGTCGGCTGCGGCTGCGCCGCCAGCGCCGCCTGCGGCGGGGACGGCTGCGGCCGTCTCGATGGCTTCCTCGATGTCGACGTCCTCGAGGGCGGCAACGAGGGCCTTGACGCGGGACTCCTCGACGTCGACGCCTGCTGCGTCGAGGACTGCGGTGACGTTGTCTTCGTTGATCTCTTCGCCGGTCTCGTTCAGGATGAGTGCTGCGTAAACGTATTCCATTGTTGTAGGTTCCTTGGGTTGTTAGAAGAGCGTTCCGAGCGCGTCGCCGTCTTCGTCCTCGTCGTCGGCGTCTGCCTCGGCCTCTTCGGTGTCGTCTTCGTCTGCCTGTTCGTCTGCTGTCTCGGCCTCGTCGGTGTCGTCGGCTGGCTCGGCTGCCACGTCGACGTCCCGAAGCTCCTCGGGCAGGGCTTCGGGGTCGTCGATCTGGGCGGCGAGCGCCCGCACCTGGCCGTCGGCCTTGCCGACGAGTTCGCCCAGCACGTCCGGGCTCTCGACGGCACCTGCGAGGGCGACGGATTTGGCCTCGCCGGTCGCCTTCGCGATGAGCGACGGCGCGGTCTGGGTGGTCGGGTAGACCGCGTTGACCGAGAGGTTCCGGGCGGCGGCGGCTGCAGACTGGATGTCCGCGCGGTACTCCTCGACATCGATTTCGAGTTCCTCGGGGGCGAACAGCACGCCCTCGGAGTACACCCGCTTGAGGTCGAGGCCGACCTCTTTCGGCTCGATGCCGAGTTCGGTCAGCACGCCGGCGAGCTGCTGGTCGACGACCTCGCCCTCGTCGAGGACGGTGCTGTCCGACAGCACCTGAATCGAGCCCTCTTGGATCCGGGCGTCGGCACCGGCCTGCTGGAGTTCGCCGACGAACGGCCCGGGGTCGACGCCGGTGTCACCCTCGGGGATGACGATGTCGTTGGGCGCGACCTCGCCCGCGTTGATCGGGGCGGGGGTCTTCGAGGCTTCGAGCTGTTTGAACAGCGCGAAGGGGTTGTCGTTCGTGCCGATCAGAGCGACCTGGCCGGCGACGAACTCGGTGAGTTCTTCGAGGCCTTCGTCGGCCTCGTCGAGTGCGCGCGTGACGAGCGTGTTGCGGCTCATCCGGACGGCCGCACTGCCATGCAAGTCGCGGCGCATGGCCTGGAGCTGTCGGCTCGGAATGCCTTCGACGCCGACGACGCCGATCGACTGGTAGCCCGAGATGAACTCGACGAGCTCGTCGACTTCGTCCTGTTTCCACTGCGGGATCGTCTCGGTCTTGCGGACGGATTCGCTCTGACTCATGCGTTCACCTCGACGGCCGGGCCCATGGTGGTCTTGACGTAGATGGAGTCGAGATTCAGCGGGCCCTTTTCGAGGTCCGCTTCGAGTCGACGGATGATGACGTCGATGTTGTCGGCGATCTCGTCGGCCGGCATGTCGTCGGCACCGACGCGGGTGTGGAACGTCCGGCGGTCCCGGGATCGCACCTGCACCGTGTTTTTCATCCGGTTGACTGTCTCGACGACGTCGTCGTCGGGCTGGAGCGGGGTCGGCATCTTCCCGCGCGGACCGAGGACGGTCCCGAGGTAGCGGCCGATGTCCTGCATCAGGCTGGCTTCGGCGACGAAGAAGTCGGTCTCGTCGGCGAGGTCCTTGGCTTCGTCGTCGTCGTCACCCAGGTCTTCGAGGTCGTTACTCGAAAGCACCTGGTCGGCGACGTCTTCGGCCTGCAGGGCGGTTTCTCCTTCGGCGAACACCACAATCTGGGTGTCCTGGCCGGTTCCCGACGGGAGCACAATGCTCTCGTCGACGCGATTCGATGGATCGTTGAGGTCTAGGTCTCGCAGGTTCACCGCGAGGTCGACGGTCTCCCGGAAGTTCCGCGGGGGCGACTCGTCGAGCGCGCGAGAAACTGCTTCTACTATCGTATCGTCTGCCATTATTCACCTCCGTAGTACGCAGGATGCTGCTCCTACGGGTCAGTGACACAGGCTACGCCTGTCTCACCGGATGGTAGCGGATCAGCGTTAAAAGCCCGTCGAACCCGATTCGACCGTCTGTGGATGTTTCACACGACGTTGGGCCCGTTTGTGACTGTCTGTCTCGGCAGTATCCTGCCCGCGTTGGGGGCCGGTCACGGCGGTACATACAGTGTTTTATGCCTGCGAAGGCTGCGTTTATAAAATGAGTCTGAAGGTCGACATTCGCAAACTGGAGCTTTTCAACAAGATCTGTCGACAGGGATCGATCCAGGTCGCCGACAGCCTGAGTCAGATGTCGGGGATGGACGCCGAAATCGAGATGGCGAAAATCAACTTTCTGCATATCGACGACGTCAAGAAACACATCGGCGACCGCAACGCCGTCGGCATCAGCATCGAGCTGACCGAATCGCCGTACGGCAACGTCCTGTTCCTCCTCGACCCGAGCGACAGCAAGGAACTGGCGCAGTCGATGCTTCCGGGCGATATGGGCGGCGACGATTCCAGTGGGTTCAGCAGCATGGAGAAGTCGGCCATCCAGGAGATCGGCAACATCATGACCTCCAGCTACATCGACGGCTGGGCGAACGTGCTGAACACGACGATCAACATGACGACGCCGACGTTTACCTACGGCTCGACCGCCGAGATCATCGACGAGATGGGTGGCTGGCCCGACAAGGAGATGGTGTTCGTCCTGGATTCGGAGATCACCACCCAGGACACCGACCTCGATCTGACAGTGTATACGTTCCCCCAACTCGACTCGCTTGTCGAACTCGTCCGCCGGATCGACGTCGACGCGAACGTCTGAGCAGGGGTGTCGACCCGGTTCGGACTAGGTGGGATACGATATCGGGCGCGTGGACCGCTTTTTGAGCCACTGCGGCGGAACCGACTGTCGACTGTATGCACTCAACGGTGCTGAAAGCAGAAAACCGGTCGCCGGAGTTCAGGCGCTGGCGTCGTCGGCGAGCACGTCGTCGTACTCGCCGGCGTCGACGCGTTCCTTGAACGTGCGTGCGTCCTCGCCGTCGATGGTGACACCGAGGGTCATGCAGGTCCCGCTGACCTCCTTGGCGGCGTTTTTCACGTCGTAGGAGAGCAAGTCAGTCGACTTCTGCTCGGCGACCTTTTTGAGTTGTTCGACCGAGAGATCCGCCACGAAGTTCTCGTGGGGTTCGCCGCTGCCGGTCGAAAAGCCCGCCTCGTCCTTGATGAGTTCCGACGTCGGTGGGACACCGACCTCGATCTCGAAGGAGCCGTCGTCGTCGTACTCGACGGTCACTGGGACTTCCATCCCGTCGAAGGCGGCGGTTTCGTCGTTGATCTCCTGTACGACTGCTTGGACGTCGACCGGCGTCGGTCCGAGCTCCGGACCGAGCGGCGGGCCAGGGTTGGCCTGGCCACCAGGAACGAGTACCTCGATAGTTCCAGCCATACGCGAACCGAACCGCTCTCGGCTTTTAACGGTTGTTCTTTGGGAGTCGCCACGCCAGACAATGACACAGCCGAGCCGCCGGAGGCCGGCCCGACGACCCGACACACCAGCCAGCCAACAATATTGTACACCAAAGACAATATTAACCATGGCTGCGTAGTTCGAGTCGATGAGCCACGAATTCGAGCTGCCGGAGTTGGGAAGCGACGCGAGCGAGGGAACGCTCGTCGACTGCCACATCGAACCGGGGGAGACGGTCGAAGCGGGCGAGACGGTGCTGGAAGTCGAGACGGCCAAATCGGTCTCGGAGGTTTCGGCCCCGGTCGACGGGCAGGTAACGGAGATCCACGCCGAGACCGGCGACACCGTCGCCGTCGGTGATCTCGTCGTGACGTTCGAGACTGATTCGGTCGAAATCGACGAAACCGATGACGCGGCCGAGGAGGTCGACGCCGCTGGCGAGGCCGACGATGACGGTGACGACGGGCCAACGCCCGCGGTCACGCGCGTAGATAGAGACGACGATGCCGACGCCAGTGCGGACGCCACTGCGAGCGACGAACGCGCTGGTGGCGAGGACGACGGGCCGACGCCCGCGGTCACGCGGATCAGCGACAATGAGTCGGCCGCCGATCTGTCGACCGGCGAACTCGACGGGGTCCCCGCCTCAACCGAGGTACTGGTGATCGGTGCGGGGCCGGGCGGCTACGTCGCGGCGATCCGGGCGGCCCAGTTGGGCCTCGACGTGACGCTCGTCGAGAAGGACGCCTACGGTGGGACCTGTCTCAACACGGGCTGTATCCCCTCGAAGGCGCTGATCCACGGCGCGGAGATCGCCCACGAGGCGACCCACGCCGAACCCCTCGGCATCACCGCCGAGGTCGACGTCGACGTCGGCCAGCTGGTCGACTGGAAAAACGGCGTCGTCGACCAGCTCACCGGCGGCGTCGAGGGCCTCTGCAAAGCCAACGGCGTCGCGCTCGTCGACGGTGAAGCGACGTTCGTCGACGACCATCGCGCGAAGGTCGCCACCGAC
>JAWOEO010000323.1:0-4213 GCA_046482755.1 Halohasta sp.
GCGCCTTATATTCAGCACGACTCTCGAAACCTCACATCGGTAGAGGATTTCCACAAGGCCGCTACCGAAGCCCGGCCTCGGCCAGCGCCTCGTTGAGATCCGTCCGTACCCGCTCGCCGGTATCGAGATCCATCGCGGTCGTCACCAACCGGTTTTCCTGGACGCTCGACCCATCGCGCAGCAGCATCCGGACGTTCCCGTTCGTATCCGCCCGCGTGATCTTCGCCCGCAGGCCCTGCTGGGAGCCGATCCCTCCGGCATCGATCGGGCCGGGGATGATCTTCTTGACGTGGGGGTGGTCCGCGACCACGCTGATCGCTTTGCGTCCGTTGCGGTCGCCGATGATCGTCGAGTGGCTGCCCCCGATCTTCTCGCGTGGGGGGATGTCGACCACTTCCAGCGCCCGGTTCCCCCGGCGGTCGATCACCGCCTTTACGGGGTCGTCGTCGGGGACACGGTAGAAGTCGTAGTGGAGTTGGCTGCGTGTCTCCCGGATCGGGGCGCGTTCGCCGGCGGCGAACACCGCTTCGGGCCGCTTGCGCTGGATCTCGTCGGCGACCCGCCCCGCGAAGTTCCGGAGTTCGACGACCGTCGCCCGGTCGTCGTGGTCGTCGTCAGGTTCGGGAACGGTCGTGATCGTCGTCTCACCCACGATCGCCTCGCCGTCGAGCATCGTGAGGGTTGCCTCCTCGCGGGCGAAGTCGACGACGACCCCATCGCAGTTGGCCGCATCACAGACCAGACAGTAGTCGCCCGGTCTCTCGAGGTCGGCGTGACACTGCCCGCAGTGCATACCCGACCGTGGGAACTCCGGAATGAAACGTCGTTCGGTCGTCGCTCGGTCGTCGACACACCCCGCGCTCGCTCGGCCGGCCGCGATTCGACCGGCCCACACCGGCCTCGACGGCGGCGGTGACCGCTCGGAAACGTGTGAATGTCCGGATTTTATTAGCGCTCACGGCCGGACTAGCCGTATGGCAGACGGATCGGAGTGCCCGACAGATCACCGCGCCGTCGAGTCGACCCTTGGCGAGTTCGCCCCCTACCCATACCAGTCGCTGGACGCCGACGGCGTGGTCCGAACGGTCAACGACGCGTGGCTCGACCTGCTGGGCTACGACCGTGAGGCCGTCGAAGGCACGTGGTTCGGGGCGTTTTTGATCGCGTCGTCGACCGAGCGGTTCGAGTCGCGGCTGGCCGACCTCGCCGCCGGCGAGCCGGTCGACGACTTCGACCTCGAACTCCGCCGGGCCGACGGCGGGACCGTCGTGGGTTCGTTCAGCGCCCGCGCCGGTGAGGGCGGTCGGAGCCACTGGCAGTTCGGCGACGTCTCCGAGCGGGCGCGGGCCGAATCCGAGTCCGCGGCCGTGCGGTCGCTGCTGGCTGAGGTGATGGAGGCGGTTCCCCATCCGCTGTATGTGATCGACGCCGACAGCTACAGGATCGAACACGCAAACGACGCCGCCGCGGTCAGTGAGGGGTCGACCTGCTACGAGCTCACCCACGACCGGGACGAACCCTGCGACGAGGGGACGGCGACCTCGCCGTGTCCGCTGGAATCGATCCGCGAGACCCGCGAGCCGACGACGGTCGAACACACCCACTACGACGAAGACGGCACCGAGCGGGTCCACGAGGTCCACGCCGCGCCGATCCTCGATGCCGACGGCGAGGTCGACCGGATTGTCGAGAGCCTCATCGACATCACCGAGCGCACCGAGTACGAACAGCACCTCAAACAGCAGCGCGACGATCTGGACGTGCTGAATCAGGTGCTGCGGCACGACATGCGGAACGACCTCCAGTTGGTGTTGGCCTACAGCGAGATGCTCGCCGATGCCGTCGACGACGACCACCGGAGCTATCTCGAGACGGTGATCGAGAGCGCCGAACACGCGGTCGAACTGACGACGACCGCCCGCGATATGTCCGACATCCTGCTCGACGAGGGCGACGATATCGGGCGGGCGCGGCTCCGACCCGCACTGGAGACCGAACTCGACAAGCTCCGGTCGACCTACACCGACGCCGAGATCACCGTCGACGGGACGATCCCCGAGACGACCGTGACGGCCAACGACCTGCTGAACTCCGTCTTCCGGAACCTGCTGAAAAACGCCATCCAGCACAACGATAAACCCGTTCCTGCGGTGGCCGTCTCGGTGATCGAAGCCGACGAAACTGTGACCGTCGAGGTCGCCGACAACGGCCCCGGCGTGCCCGACCAGCAGAAGGACGAAATCTTCGGCAAAGGCGAAAAGGGCCTCGAAAGCGCCGGCACCGGCATCGGGCTCTATCTCGTCCAGACGCTCGTCAGCAGTTACGACGGCGAGATCGCGGTCGGTGATAACGACCCCGAGGGCGCGGTGTTCAGCGTCACGCTGCCGCGGGTCGACGACTGATCCCCCGGTCCCTCATCTCTCGTCCAGTTACAGCTCCAGTGGCCCGATCTTTAGATACTCCCGCATGAGCGCGGTCGCATACGAGCCGCTCGACAGGGTAAACTCGAAGCGCAGGTCCTCGGCGTCGACCCGTTTCCACTTACAAATACGATATCTCACGATCGTCCGACGATCGTTCCTGCAGATGGGCGTCGACGGCTTTGACGAAATCACCGATGTCGCGGTTAGCCTGTTGGATATAACAGATTCCGGCGTGGTCTAACCCAGCACCTTCTACGAGCGAAAGGAAGTCATCGTCAAACATCAATAGGAGCCAATCGTTTTCGAGGGCATATTGGAGGTGATCTCGGTCCGGATCGCCGAGTTTGTTTTCGCCACGAGCGGTATGAACTGTCCATCCCCGCCGCCGCAGGCCATCAGCTACCGGTATCCAGATTCATTCGTCGCAGTACAGCGGCCTCATGCGGGCGCAGATTCAGCCGGCCGGAACTCCTGGATATGATCGTAATAAAACGCGAGTGCTCGATGGACATCGCTCAGCGAGAGATCCGGGTACAGCTGTGTGATCTCGTCGGGTTCGTACCCACTGTGCTCGTAGGCGATTGCGATGTCTTTCACCCTGATCCCAGTCCCCTCGATGGTGGGCGCACCGTCGCTGTGATCGGGGTCACGCACGATACTCATATCTACAGATGTGGTGGCAACCGTCTTGAAAGACGCGGTCAGTTGGATGCGGCGAATCCAGTCGACCTCAGAGGTCCAGTGGTCCGGTCTTTGTATACTCCCGCATGAGTGCGGTCGCATACGAGCCGCTCGGCAGCGCGAACTCGAACCGCCGGTCCTCGGCGTCGACCCCCAGATCGGTCCGCACGAGGATCGCCCGCCGCGTCCCGGTCGACTCGAAGTTGTCAGGAAGATCGAAATCTTCGGGTACGAGATCCAACTCGTCGAGAATTTCGCGTTCGATCTCACCCGGCTCGCCGTCGGCCAACTCGGTTTCGGTCCCCACCAACGGCGCGGTGACGAACGCCCGCCCGCGCGAACAGTGCCGTTCCATCACGTCGACGCGCTTGCCCGAAACCCGCTGGAGGCGGTCCGTGTCGGGTGCATAGAGGCCGTCAGGAGCCTCGCGGTCGACGAAACAGCAGACGTCGCCATCGACCGGTCGGTCGAACGGCAGCCCGCGGCGCAGGCGCTCGGAAAGGATCCGGTTGAATACGTAGGACTGGGCGGCATTGATAAACAGTCGCTGGAGGTTCCACGGGACGGCTTCCAGAGCGTTGCGGAAGTCGGCGGGGGTGTCGGCTCCGTCCTCGACCAGCCGGTGCAGCATCGAGCGCTCGAACCCGAGGTAGCCCGGCATCTCGTTGAGACAGGCCTGCCAGTCGGGGTCGTCGCTGGCCGCCTCGTCGGCGACGAACTGCCGAGCCTCGCGTGTGGTCTCGCGTTCGGTCTCGAAGGGGTTGGCCACGTAGGCGAGGACGGCCTCGCGCCACTCTCCGCGGACGATATTGAGGCCGACCTCGTGGGTGACCGGCCGTTGACTGCCGAACCGCTGTTGGCCGAACCAGTTGGGGACGCCTGCGGTCGTCTCGCTGTCGCCATCCGAACCGTCGACGAATTCCCGGAGTGCGCTGGTCGTCGCTTCGACCCGTTCGGCGGCCCCCGGCTCGGCCTCGCGGACCCTGATCTCGAAGCGGTTGCCATGCAAGTCGCCGAAGGAGATCGACCGACCAGTTCGTCCCAGCACCTCGATTGCTGCGCCCCGGATGTCGAGGGCCGACACGGCCTCGGGGTCCACGTCCCGAATC
>JAWOEO010000012.1:0-3187 GCA_046482755.1 Halohasta sp.
GCTCTGGATCCTGTTTACCACGCTTACCGCCGCGATCGTGCTTATTCCGCCGATGGCCTACCGCGAGTGGCGGATGATGTTGCCGTGGGAGCTGCTCTCGGTGGCGCTGTTGCCGATCTGGGTCCGGGCGCTGTTCGGCGGCGAACTCGGGACGTTCGGTTACTATCTCTCGGTGGCTGGGCTTGCACTCATCGTCACCGTCGAACTCCACATGTTCACCTCGGTCCGGCTCACCCACTGGTTCGCGGTGTTGTTGGTCGTGTTGACGACGCTGGCCTCGGTGGCGGCGTGGTCGGTCGTCCGGTGGAACCTCGACCAGCAGTTCGGCACCCAGTTCCTGATCGAGCCGGGGGCCACACAGGACGCCGCCAACGCCGCGCTGATGGGCGAGTTTCTCTGGGTGACGCTGGCCGGACTCGCCGCTGGCGTGCTGTTCGACGCCTACTTCAGGGGGCGCGGTCGACAGCTCCGGCGTCGGCTCGGACAGGTGGTGCGGCGATGACGCTGCTGCCACGGCCCTCGGTTCGGAACCAACGGCGGCTCACCCGTGGCATGCAGTTGATCTTGGTCGGGATCGTCGTCTACGGGGTCGTCTTCGGCCAACCCAAGGCGATCACCAACGGAAGCATGGGGCTGTTCATTACGCTCGTTCCGGCGCTGATGGAACGGAAGTACGACTTCCCGCTGGACCCGTGGCTGGGCCTCTGGATCACCCTCGCCGTGTTCCTCCACACGATGGGGTCAGCCGGGCTCTACGCCCGAATCGGCTGGTGGGACCACATCACCCACGCCATGTCGGCGTCGCTGGTCGCCGCCATCGGCTACACCTTCGCGCGGGCGGTCGACCTCCATAGCGAGGAGATCCACATCCCGGATCGGTTCGCGTTCGTCTTCATCCTGCTTGTGGTCATGTCCTTCGGCGTGATCTGGGAACTCTTCGAGTTCGGCCTCGATATCGTCAGCGATACGACGGGAATCTCGATGCCGCTGGCCCAACACGGCCTCAACGACACGGTTCGGGATATGATGTTCAACACCTTCGGCGCGATTCTGGTGGCCATCTTCGGCCAAGCCCACCTGCTGGGCGTCGCCGAAACGGTCAGAGACCGACTGGCAGTAACCGAATAAAAAAGGGGGCCGATCAGGCCAGATCCGGGCCGCTGGTCAGCTCGCGATGTTTCCGTTCGAGATAGGAGTAGACCGCGCCGTGTGGCGCACCATCCAAGATCATTCCAGTAGCTCGACGGACCGCCTCGACCTCCTCGGGGTCGCCGATCATGCCGATCGTCGAGCCATAGATCACGACGTCCGCACCGGAGAGTTCCTCCATCAACTCGCGGGTCCGGCCGTTCTCACCGATGAGTCGACCCTTCTGTCGACGGAGATCGTTGTCGTTGCGCGTCTTGTCACTCAGATCGATCAGATCGAACATCCGCATCTCGTCGTCCAGAAGCGACAGCGCGGCCTCGGGTTTGAAGCCACGGCCGATCGCGCGGACGATATCAGGTGCCACGAGCGCGGAGACCGGATCGCCGACCGACTCGATGGCGACCGAGCCGGATTCGGAGTCGATGTCGAGCCGCACCTCCGAGCGGGATTCGATCTCCCGCATCGTCTCGCCACCCTCGCCGATCAGGACCCCGATCCGGTCCTGTGGAACCTTTACGTGTTGCATACCACTGCTACCCGGCGGACCGTTTTAAGGGTGTTCCTCGGCCGACTCAGCGGCTCGGATCGGCTTCGACGTCGGTCACAAAGGCGTGAAGTTCGTCGGCCGTGATTTCGAGCCCTTGTCGGCGGAAAAAGGCGGCCACGTTCTCGCAGTCCCGATCGAGGAAGTCATCCGAGTTGGGGTGGTGGACCGTCACGGCTTGGCCGAGGTCGATGACCACGAGTTCGCCGTCGTGGATAATCATGTTGTACTCCGAGAGGTCGCCGTGGACCAGCCCTGCGCTGTAGAGTCGACGCATGTACTCCCGGACGACCTCGTAGGCCGTCTGGGGGTTTTGGACTTCGACCTCGGCGAGTCGACGCGCCCGCTCGTCGACGAGCCCGACGAGTTCCATTACCAGCACGTTTCGTTCGACGGCGATCGGAGTCGGGACCCGAACCCCGGCCCGCTGGGCACGTTCAAGGTTGGCGAACTCCTTGCGCACCCACGCCAGCACGACCTGGCCCTTGTCGTTGCTGATCCCTTCAAATCTAGGGTCGCCCTCCAGATAGTCCCGCATCTGTTTGAACGCCGAGGCGTTGATCCGGTAGACTTTGACTGCGACCTCCCTCCCCTCGCCGCCGAGGGCCTCGTAGACGTTGGCTTCTTTCCCGGTGGAGATCGGCCCACCGAAGGCGTCGATGTGGCCGTCGCCGACGAGTTTGTACAGCGCGCCGAACGTGGCGTCGTCGAACACCGACTGTTCGACTTTGAACTGGTCGGCATCGGTGATGCGTTTGCGGAACTGCTCGAACTCGCGGTCGCGTTTCCGGGCGATTCGGTCGGCCTCCGTATCCGTGACATCGATCTGCTCCCACTGGTCGCCGGGGGGTGCGGTCACGTCGGTGTCGACCAGGCCGAACTCGTCGGTCATTGGGCGGTGTAGGATCCGAACGCTGAAAAGTCTCGTCGGTCGCAGTCGGCGCTACTGCAGATGGCCTTCCTCGCGGAGCTGGTCGGCCTCGGACTTCTCGTAGCGCCACGTGATGTCGGCCTTCTCGTCCTGCCAGTCCCACGGTTCGACCAGCACGATGTCGTCTTCTCGGATCCAGATGCGCTTTTGCATCCGACCGGGGATGCGAGCGGTGCGTTCGACGCCGTCCGCACAGCGAACGGTGACCCGGTTGGCCCCGAGCATGTTCGTGACCTCGGCGAAGACCTCGTCGTCGTCGGGCATTCGGAGATCGCGTCGACTCTCGTGTTCGCTCATGCGCGTGGGTTGGGAGTCGTCCACTGTAAAAACGTGGGTTTGGCGGTCACGACCAGTGCTCCATTGGGTTAGCCAGTCATTCTGGAACAGTGAAGCCAACCCGGTCACCGGTTGCATTCACAGGTGGATCGATGTCGTCGTTTTCGGTGAATGCCGTAACGTCGTAGTCTCGGCCCGACTCAAGTCCAGAGAGCGTCTCGTTGAATGTCGTGGGTGAAGTAACTCCCTGGTCAGACTGTTTGATAGTTATGTCATCTTGGTACTCG
>JAWOEO010000033.1:0-5022 GCA_046482755.1 Halohasta sp.
AACAATAAATGCTGCTGTTACATAAAAAATTGCCATAGTGTTTTCAGTTAGAGCATCATGCGAACTTCAAATATCTGTTTTATCCCCCTGGATTTTTTAATTTGAAAGATTAAATTCAGTGGGAAAGCGTCCTCTATAAAACTAAACGATATCATTTCTATTGCTTTGTTGCATACAAAATATGTGAAATAATTACGTTATCAGTTTGTAAAAGTAACAAAAAATAAAAGGATTATTCCTGTAAAGAAATTTTAAAATAAAGGCAGTTAATTTACTTTTGGAAAGGAATGTGTTTTCGGTCTGCAATTTTTTTAATTATTGAACTTAAAAATCAACAATCACCCCAAAATTGAAAGTGAAAAGCGACTTGCTTTCGGGCGCAGTAACGTTGCTATTGTTACTTTCCCACCATGTTTTTGAATACCCCAGCGAACCTTTCAGTCTGAAATAATCAAGAAAACTGACCCATCTGGCTTTATATTCTGCTGAAAGTTCAGAAAACCAGGTGTAATCATATATTCCGTCATTGGTGAAGTCGATCAGGGGATATTCGTGTACGTCGCCAAACTGGTGCCTGTAGATATCTCCAAATATTTGGTAAGTATCGTCTGCCATGTCGTTTGTGCCGTGGATTATAAACCGGTTGTCGAGTTGGATAAAAACATCAGGTATTGAAATATTGTTGAAATTTAACCGGAATTCACCCGAGTTGGGCGGCAGATAAAAACCCGCCGGGGCGAACGTGTACGGCGGCCACGGCCCGGTAAACCGTACCTCGACACCCGGCTCGGCGGCAACCGAATCGAGTTCCTCGCCCAGCGCGTCGGCCCCCTCGTCGGTTGCGAGCACGGCAAACCGGGCGATCGGCTCGAGCTCGCCGTCCCGGCCGGTGTCGACTTCGATCCCGGTCGGCCGTCGCGTACCGAGCGATTCGAGTGTGTCGACGTAAGGCGTGATCCGATCGGCAATCGACCGGGCCTGCTGGGCGCGGTGCTGGCGGAGTCGCGCTTCGAGTTCCTTATCGTACTGCTGTTCGAGCAGATAGGCGGTCCCCGAGGTTGCGTCGTCGATCCGCTCTTGGAGCGTCGACAGCTCCGGATCACTGTCGGCGATCGCCGAGCGGGCGTCCTCATGATGGGTGACCTCAACGCGATACTCCCAGTGGTCAGCCAGCACCGACAGTTCGGCTTCGAGCCGGTCGGACTCCGACCGGAGCCACTCGCCGAGGGCTTCGTCGCCGCCGGTCAGGATCGTATCGAACTGAAAGGGGATCGGGGTGCCGAATGCCTCGCCAGCCTCGTCGACGACGCCCTGATGGCGCAGGAGCCACTGCTGGATCGTCTGGGGGTCGTCGGTGTCGTACAGCGAGTCGCAGGCGTGGACGACCGTGCCCACGGCTCCGGCGGTGACGACCGACACCGGCTCGTTTTCGATTCCCTTGGTCGACCACTCGGGGTCGACTTCGTCCCCGTTGCCGGCGGAGGGTAGATAAATCAGACAGTAGAGATACCGCCCCTGATCGATCTCGGTCATTTCGATTCCTCCGACCCTGCCGGTGGCTGGTCCGGCTGTGGCGCCGATGGGGTGCTTACGTCGTCGAGAAACGCAAAGCCGGGGTGGGGTTCGTCGTCGACGCGCTCGATGGCGTCCTCGATGAGATCCGAGAGACTGGTCCGGAGCTGTGAGACGTCGTCGTCGAGCCCGTTGTCGGCTTTCAGCTGCGCGATCTCCTCGTGGAGCGCGGCCAACTGCGCGCCGAGCCGTTCGATCTCCGCGTCGGTCAGCGAGCCGGACTCCATCCGGCGGATCGCCTCCCCTTCGAGCGCCTCGATAAGGAGTTCCACGACCGCGATCACCAGCGCCAACAGCCCGTCGCTGGCCGCCTCGCCGTCGAGATCAATCGCTTCCATCGGCCTCCTCCGTCGACGCCGCCGCTGTCTCGCTATCGCTCTCCGGTTTCGTCTCTGAGTCGCCCGCGTCGGTGGCCTCGGCGGCTGTTTCGTCCGATTCGTCGTCCGGCGTGGATGGGTCCGCGTCCTCGCGGACGACGACCGGCGGGCGGACGGTCCACGTCGCGGTCTCGTCGGACGCGTCGACGATATCGGGCTCGCCGCCGGTCGCTCGGACTGTTTCGAGATGGTTCCGTCGACCGGTGAGCTCGTCGATCCGGTCGGTGTCGGTGCCGTCGGGGAACTCGAGGCCGTACTCGGCGGCCGTCTCGAAGGAGGCGATCGCCGCCCGGAGATGGATGCCCAGCAGTTCGGTCTCGCCGATGGTGACGATGATATCGGCGTTGACGACGATCCCCTTGTCCAGCAGCATCTCGACGACATCCGCCAGCGAGTCCTTCGTTCGCATCGGGCCAGCGCCGCTCATTGGTCTTCACCACCCTCAGTCGCCGCTTTGTCGTTCGTTTTCTCCTCCCCGACCGGTTCCTCGTCGGCCTCGTGGTCGTCGGCCTGTGTTTCGTTCATGAGTTTGTCGAACCGTCGGCCGTAGATTCGGCGTCGACTCGGCCCTGTCGAGTGACGGACGTTCCGCGGTACCGTCGAGGCTCGTGAGGCGTCCGTCGGCGGGCCGCGGTGGGTGGGTAGCGTCGAGACGGCCGTCGGGTTCCGCGAACTGGGCTGGTCGACGCCGTCGAACCGCACTTCGTTCGCCGTCCGAAGCTCGTCGAGTCGGGCGTGGGTCTCGATCAACAGTTCCCGGAAGCCGTCGACGGCGCTGTCGAGTTGGGCCTGTGTCGCCGCCTGCATCAGCTCCGGGTCGGTGAGACTGCCCATCTCGCCCTCGTCGCCGCCAGCAAGATCCGCGATCTCAACCCCGTCGAACAGTCCACCCTCGCCGTCGTCATCCCCAGTTAGCTCGCCGACCGTATCGCTGATCTCGTCTTTCGACCCCATGAGTTCGGAGGGGTCGACCGCCTCCCACAGCTGGCCGAACTCGATGAGTTGCTGCAGGTTTGTGAGTTCGACCGCATCGCCGAGCTCGCCGGATTCGAGCGCTTCGGGCAGCGAGTCGAGGTCGACAACCTCGTCGAGGTCGCCGAAATCGACGGTATCGAGCAGTTCGTCGGTGTCGGTCGTCGTGAGAACGTCCTGGATGAGATGCACGAGGTCCAACAGCGCCTGTAGTTTTCCGGCCGCTGGATCGCCCTCGCCGTCTGTCACCGACGCAAGTAGCGATTTCGCCCCCTCGACAAGCGGGCCGAGCTGTTCGGGATCGATCTCCTCTGCGGCCGGAAGCTCCTCGGTTGCGAACTCGTTGAGGTCGAGTTCGTCGTCGACCTCCACATCGAGCAGGCCGTCGTCCGACTCAGTCATCGACCGCCACCTCCGAGTCGCGATCCGCCAGGAGGATCTCGAGGACGCCGTTGTTGTAGGTCGCTGTCCGAATGGTATAACGGTCCTCGGGAAGCGTGACACGGGCCAGTCGCTCGCCGTCGGCTGCCACCACGAGCCGTCGACCGTGAACACCCGCTCGGAGCGTCTCGGGGTCGACCGCCGGAAGGTCGACTGTCACACTCGCACCGTCGAGCGTTTCTTGGACGCTAACAACAGTGATAATTAGATACCGATACGCGTTCGGGAACAGCTACGCGAGCTACAGGACCCGGTTCGTGGGAGAGTCGACAGGGAAAGAGCCTTGCGTCGGCTGGCGAAACCCCCGGCATGACACTCGCCGAACTCGTCGGCGACCTTCGTGCGGAGGCCGTGGAGGCCAACGAGCGTCGGCTGCTGGTGCTGGCCGGGCCGCGGGAGGCCGGCATCGATGCCGCCTACAGCGTCGTCGAGGCCGCCGAGGTCGACCCCGAGGCCGTGAGTTTCGTCACCACGCGGGAGGGGTTTCGGTTCCACCGGCTACCACCGGCAGGCGCGGCCGACCTCCTCGGCACCACCCGCGAGATCGTCGTCCTCGACTGCCACGAGGCGTTTTCGGCCAACACCCTCGGTCAGGTCGCGGGCGCGGTCGACGGCGGCGGCCTCCTCGTGTTGCTCACGCCGCCGCTGGAGGAGCTTCCCCACCGGCTGGAGGCGCTCGTCGACCGGGTCGCCGTCCCGCCGTTCGACCGCTCGGCGGTCGGCGACCGCTTCCGCCGGCGACTGGTCGAGACGCTTACGACTCATCCGGGAATCGCCATCGTCCGTGTCGACGAGGGCAACGGGACGAGCGACGACGGGAGCGTGACCGTCGACCGGGACGGACTCACACACCCGGAGCGATCGGTCGACAATGAACCCGTTCGGAGCGGCGCTACACGGCGGCGATCGAGCCCGTTCCCGGCCGCCGCCTTCGCGGCCTGTCTGACCAACGATCAGGCGCGGGCGGTCGACCGGCTGTCGGCGCTTGCTGAGCCCGGCAGCGCGGTGGTCTTGGAGGCCGACCGCGGGCGGGGGAAATCCAGTGCCGCCGGGCTCGCGGCGGGCGCGCTGGCGGCGGCGGGTCGGGACGTGCTGGTCACCGCACCGGCCTTCGAGAACGCCGCGGCCGTCTTCCGGCGGGCCGAGCGCCTGCTCGATACCCTTGGGGTACTCTCGACGGCGGCCAACACCGACCCGCCGCGGCTCACCGCCTCGACCGGCGGCCGAATCCGGTTTCGACAGCCGCCGGCGGCCGCCGACGAAGCCGCCGAAACCGACGTCCTGATCGCCGACGAGGCCGCCGCGATCCCCGTCGACCTGCTCGAATCGCTGCTCGCCGCACCCTCGGTTGCGTTCTGTACGACCGTCCACGGCTACGAGGGCACTGGTCGCGGCTTCGACGTTCGGTTCCGTGACCGACTGGCCGAGAGCCACCACGCCGTCGATGCAATCGAACTCACCGAGCCGATCCGGTATGCTCGTGGCGACCCCGTCGAATCGTGGCTGTTTCGGACGCTGCTGTTCGATGCACAGCCACCGGTCGACCAACTCGCGGTCGGAGCCACACCAGAAACAGTCCGCTATCGTCGACTGAGTGCCGACGAGCTTGCAGCAGACGAACAGCTGCTTCGCTCCGTGTTTGGCTTATTAGTAGTCGCCC
>JAWOEO010000073.1:0-3606 GCA_046482755.1 Halohasta sp.
CCGCCGCCGACCACCGAGAAGCAGTCGGTCTCGGCGATGGCTTTGACTGCGCCAACGGTCCCGGCCGAGAACTGTTCGTCCTCGAAGACACCGAGTGCGCCTTTCAGGAAGACGGCATCCGAATCACGGATGATCGGGTCGTATTTGTCGACCGTCTCCTCGGAGATGTCCATGTAATCGTAGTCGGCAGCGTTGAGTTCCTCGTTGGTATGCTCGGCGCGCTCGCCGTCGTCCTCGTAGGCCAGTCCTTCGGGGAGTTCGATCTGGTCGCCACGCTCTTCGAGCAACTCACGAATGATTTCCTCGTTGGCTTCCCACTGGCTGTCGTAGAGATCGAGGTTGTCGTGGCGGTCGTAGCCAGCGTCGTAGCCTGCTGCGCGCAAGAAGAGATGGCCAGCGATGCCACCCATACAGAAGGTGTCGATCTTGTCTCCGAGCGTCTCCATCACACCGATCACGTCGGTGGCTTTGGTGCCGCCGATGACCATCGTGACTTGGCCGTCGAACTCGCGGGTCGCAATTGCGGTGTTGGCCTCGTACTCGGTCTCCATCACTCGGCCCGCGTAGGCAGGCAACACGAGCGGGAAGCCGACGAGCGAGGCGTGTTTTCGGTGGGCCGCCGAGTAGGCATCGTTGACGTAGGCATCGAACTGTGGTGCAAGCGTCTGGACGAACTCGGTTTCGGCCTTGAGTTCGGGGTCTTCTTCGGGCAGTTCGTCGTCGCTCATTCGGGTGTTTTCGAGCAGGAGCACCTCACCGGCTTCGAGGGACTCGATCGCATCGATTGCATCGTCGCCAGAGATGTCGTCGACAAAGCCAACCTCATGGTCGATATGCCCTGCCATGATGTCGGCGTGTTGGTCGAGCGAGACGAAGTCGTCGCCGCCCGGTCGACCCTGATGGGCCATCAGGACGACTCGGTGGCCAGCCTCGGCGAGTTCTTTGACTGTTGTTGCGTGGCGGTCGAACCGTCGGTTGTCTTGGACCTCGCCATCGTCGACCGGTGAGTTGAGGTCGAGACGGACGAGAACGCGCTGTTCGGCATCGAGATCGTCGATCGTGTTGAACGAAGTCATAGGTATATGTGTGGGGTGGTTGTCGAAAAGTGATTGGATACGTCGCTGCACCGGAATGGCCGAAAATCGGCCGACAGCTGTTTACTCCTCGTCGACGAGGAACGCAGCCATATCGAGCATGCGGTTCGAGAAGCCGTACTCGTTGTCGTACCACGTCAGAATCTTCACGAGGCCGTTGTCGCCGATGACGTTGGTCGACTGGAGGTCGGCGTACGACGAGAACGGCAGGCCGACGATGTCTCGGGAGACGACCTCATCGTCGGTGTAGCCAAGGACGCCCGCGAGTGGGCCCTCGTCGGCGGCCGCACGGAAGGCGTCGTTGACTTCTTCGGCGGTGACGTCGGCCTCAAGGTCGACGACCAGTTCGGTGATCGAACCGGTCGGGACGGGGACGCGGATCGCCATGCCGTCGAGTTTGCCCTTGAGCTGTGGGAGGACTTCGGTGGCGGCCTGTGCGGCACCCGTCGAAGTCGGGACGATGTTCTCGGCGGCCGCACGGCCACGGCGGGCCTTGCCCTTCGGCGCGTCGATCAGCGTCTGGCTGCCCGTGTAGGCGTGGACGGTTGTCAGCGTCCCGGTGTTGATGCCGAACTCCTCGTCGAGCACCTTGGCGACCGGCGTCACGGAGTTGGTCGTACAGGAGGCGTTCGAGACGATGTCCTCGCCGTCGTAGTCCTCGGCGTGGTTGACACCGTAGACGAGTTGGGGAACGTCCTTTTCGCCCTTCGGCGGCGCGGAGATGACGACCTTGTCGGCCCCGGCATCGAGGTGCTGGCTCGCATCGTCCTTCGTACGGAAGATCCCGGTACACTCGAAGGCGATGTCGACGTCGAGTTCGCCCCACGGCAGTTCGGAGGGGCTCTGGATGTTGTAGAGCGACACCGAGGTGCCGCCGATGGTGAGCTCCTCGCCGTCGAGTTCGAGGCCGTCGAGGCTCCCCATGATGGTGTCGTACTTGCCGAGGTACTCCATCTGCTCGAAGTCCATCACGTCGTTGATCCCGACGAGTTCGATCCGCGGGTTCTCCATGATCGCGCGGAACGTGTTCCGGCCGATTCGTCCGAAGCCGTTCAGTCCGACACGGACTACGTCGTCTTCGTCGACCTCCTCACCGGCATCCAGATAGGATTTACTCATACCTGAATGAGTGAACTACAACCACTTAAAATAGCCTGAAACTGATCGGTGACAAACACCGCAGACAGAAGGTTAGCCCGACTGAAGCCGGAATACGGCGCTTGCCTGCGAATGGCCCCTGGCGGGGACGGCGGCGATCGCCCCGGTCAGAAACCTTTTGAGTCACCCTCACATACCCCGCCACATGAGACGGGACGACCGCGAGGACCCTTTCGGCGACATCTTCGACGAGATCGAGCGCATGATGCAGGGGATGACTGGCGGGATGGAGGATGCGGGGTTCGGCTCCGAGACGCACATTGATGTCTACGAGGAGGACGACGTCGTCCGACTCATCGCCGATCTGCCGGGGATCTCCAAGGACGAACTCAGTCTCCAGTGTGACGGCAAGACGCTCACGATCAGCGCCGCCAGCGATCGCCGTGAGTATGATGAACGCGTGCGCTTGCCGGTCGGCGTCGACGAACACTCCGCCGAGGCGACGTTCAATAACGGCGTGTTGAACGTCACCTTCGATCGGGCCGACGACACCGCCGCGATCGACGTCGAGTAGCGGTCACTAACCACCGGCACGTACCGACCGAGCGTCCGTTTCCGTTTGTCGACCCTTCGTGAGTGTTGTCGACCACACGGTAATCGATACCTGCTGCTCGACGATAGTATATAAATAAACGCTGGCTACGATCCGGTAGCCGGTGGCTACCTCAGTTGTTCGGGCCGTCACCGACCGCAGTTTCGCCGACGGCGTCGTGGCCTTCGATCAGTTCCTGGCCGCCCATGTAGGGACGCAGCGCCTGGGGCACGGTGACCGTGCCGTCGTCGTTCTGGTAGTATTCGAGAATGGCGACGAACACACGCGGGACCGCAACCCCCGAGCCGTTGAGCGTGTGGACGTACTCGGCTGACTCGTGCTGTTCGGGCCGGTACTGAATCCCCGCACGCCGGGCCTGAAAGTCTCGGAAGTTCGAGACCGACGAAACTTCCAGCCACCGGCCGCCCTCGTCGGGGCCCTCGTCCATGTCGTCGCCGGGGGCCCACACCTCGATGTCGTACTTTTTGGCCTGTGTGAAGCCGAGATCGCCGGTACACATCTCCAGGATCCGGTACGGCAGCCCCAGCCGGTCGAGCACGGATTCGGCCTCCCTGACCAGTCCCTCGAATCGCTCCTCGCTTGCCTCGGGCCGGACGAAATTCACTAACTCGACTTTGTTGAACTGGTGGACCCGGACGATCCCCCGGGTTTCGGTGCCGTGTTCGCCCGCCTCCTGCCGGAAGTTCGGCGAGTAGGCCTGATATTTGAGCGGGAGGTCGTCGTCCAAGAGGATCTCATCGCGGTGGAGATTCGTCACGGGGACCTCGGCGGTCGGCAGCAGCCACAGGTCGTCGTCCTCGT
>JAWOEO010000092.1:0-2993 GCA_046482755.1 Halohasta sp.
CAAGCATTTCAAGCAACTCCTCGGCACGTTTGCGTCGTTCGTCGGCGGGAACGTCGCGCATTTTGAGTCCGAAGGCGACGTTTTCACGGACGCTCATCGTCTCGAACAGCGCGTATGACTGAAAGACTAACCCGACGTTCCGATCTTCCGGTGGAACGTGGGTGACATCCGTGCCGTCGAAGAGGACACAGCCCTCAGTGGGCGTCTCGAAGCCCGCAATCGACCGCAGCGTGGTCGTTTTCCCACAGCCGGAGGGGCCAACGATGCCCAGTATTTCACCGTCACGGATCATCAGATCCAGCGAATCGACGGCCGTCTCCTCGCCGTAGCATTTGGTCAGCGACTCGAGTCTCACTGAACTCATCGTCGGCCTCCAGCGACGGGTCGACGCTCGGGAGTTGTTGTGGTCGTACTCGATGCAACTGCTCGGAGTGAATTTGTCTGAATCATCGGTCTGTGACGGTCGTAAAGCCGCTGTTGCCCACTATTTGTAGGACGACGATTGCGGCGACGACGATCAGGAAGTAGATCGAGATCGCCGCGGCCGACTGCAAGTAGGGAGCGTTCGAGATGTTGCGGAACAGGAACATCGAGAACGGTTCGGGGTCGCCGGTATGCACCATGTAGGTGAAGTTGAACTCGGCGGCTGCCAGCGTCCACGTGATGATGCTCCCCGCTAGAATCCCCTGCTTGGCGTGGGGAACGATCACCGTCAGGAATGTTCGGGGCCACGACGCCCCCAGCGATCGGGCACTCTCTTCGAGTTGCCGGAGGTCCATCGACTGGAACGAACTCTGCACTGTAAGAACCATATATGGGGATTTGAGCAGGCAGTAGCCCACGATGAGCCCCAGCGCTGACCCCCCGTTTTCGGGATACGTCCGCAGGAAGGCGATGCCGAGAATCACACCCGGGACGAGCGGGAGGATGGCAAACGTGTTGACCCAGTCGCGGGCATAAAAGTCGTACCGTGAGAGCGCGTAGGCGATCGGGACGCCGATCAGGATGTTGAGTACCATCCCTGCGGTGGCGATCGCCACGCTGAATGTGAGGCCGGGGATGGCGTTGGCTCGGACGCCGTAGTCACCGAATCCCAGCACGTGCCGCCAGTGTTCCAGTGTCACGAAGCCGGTCGGTAGTGCCCCGACCGCCGACTCGGCGAACGAGGAGATGAACGTCGTCACGATCGGAACAACGAGGACCGCCAGTGCGAACAGGAGAACGCCGATTACGATCGGTCGACCAACACGTGTCGACAGCGAGCGGCGGCCCGCCTCGAAGGGGTCGGATTCGGTCGCCATCTCAGACCTCCACCTGCTTGGTGTCGACAAAGCGGAGGCCGACGAACGTGAAGGCAATCAAGAAGGCGACATAAACGACACCGATAGCCCCCGCTATCTGGCTATTGAAGCCGACTGCGAGCTCGCGGTCCAATCGGAGCGTGACGACGACCAAGCCACCCTGCAAGATGAGGACGGTGCCGAAGATCGCCAGCGCCGACCGGAAGACGAGAATGCAGGCGGCGACGATCCCCGGTCGGATCTCTGGCAGGGTGACGTAGCGGAACGTCTCCCACGCGTTCGCACCCAGCGACCGGGCGGCCTCCTCGGCGTCGGTGTTGACCTCGGCGTAGGTCCCACGCAGGATCATCGTCGCCCGTGGGATCAGTGAGTAGACGTACCCGACAAAGAGGCCACCAATCGTGGTAGCACTCGCCAGATCGATCGCACTCTGACCGCTGAAGACGGCAATTGCCTGTGTGACCAGTCCCTGTCGACCGAGCAAGACGATCACCATGAACGCGACGACGATCCCCGGCAGGGCGATCGGAAACGAGACCGCCGCGACGATCAACCGCTCGCCGGGGAGTGAGTACTTTTCGAGGGCATGAGTGATTGCAACGCCCACCGAAACGCTGACTAGCGTGGCCGCAGCCGCGAACCACAGCGTATTGAACCCGATCCACCAGTAGGTCGAGTCTGTCGCCAGCGTCTGCCACGCTTCGAATGACCACCCTTCGTTGAACAGCTTCTCTTCGGAGAAACTCATCCGAAACATCGTCACGAGTGGAACGAAGCCCGCAAAGATCGCCAAGACGAAAAACGGCAGCGACAAGAGCATAATTCGACGCTGCTCGCGCTCGCGTTCGGTCGATGGAAAAGCGACTGTCTGCAACCGTGAAACCAGTTGCTGGATCGAAACCGGCAGCGATGTTCGAGTCGACATACGACGTTACTGGGCACCGGGAAGCGGCGTCCGGTCGGTGAGTTCGTCCCCAATCTCGGTCTGTTTGTCGACGAGTTCCTCCTGATCGAGAGCGAACTCCGCGGCGTCGTAGGCGGATTGATCGGGGAACTTATCGGGCTGGTCGAGTTCGCTCGCGCGGATCGGTCGAACGTAAGCGTCGAAGAACTTCTCCTGCCCATCGAGACTGAGCACGTAGTCCATGAACAGTTTGACTGCCTCGGGGTTCGGTGCGCCGTCGAGCATGGCAAAGCCGTAGGGGACGTTCATCGCGCCCTCCTCGCCATCCGGCCCGGTCAGGATCGCCACGTCGAGTTGGTCCTCGCCGATCTCGTCGACGTTGTACTTCATGTTCAGGCCCGTGTAGTCGTACTCGACGACCGTCGAGATCTCGCCGCTTGTGACATCGCCCTCGACATTACGGCGGAAATCCGCGCCGTGTTCGGCGATCTCCTCGTGGTATTCGATGACTGGGTCAAGGTTGTCGAGATCGCCGCCGTAGGCTCGGTTGACCGAAAGCGCCGAGGCCAGTCCGTTGGCGGTGTGGGGTGGCGTAAAAGCGAGATCCTGTGCGATGTCCGGGTGTTTCAGGTCCTCCCACGTTTCCGGGGCGTCGAGGCCACGTTCCTCGTAGACATCGGTTCGGTAGGTGACTGCGGTTGTCATCTGGCGTGTCGCGGTTACGTGTCCATTGTCCGTTTTGAGCGCATCGGGAACCTTGTCCCAGTTGGCTGGCTTGTAGGCGGTTG
>JAWOEO010000269.1:0-5128 GCA_046482755.1 Halohasta sp.
GGCAACAACAGGAAAAGCTGAAACCACAGACATAGACCCATATCCAGGATCAGAGGCAGGGTTAAAAGCATGGTCAGACTTGGAAAATGGGGTGCACCTACGAGGAAAAGTGGGAATGTCGGTCAGCCAGTCGGACGACGACGTGACGCTCAGCGTCGAAGACGACGGACCGGGGCTCTCCGAGCAGGAGCTCGTCGTCGTCGAGGACGGGGAGGAAGCACCGCTGCGCCACGGCAGCGGCCTGGGGCTCTGGAAGGTCAACTGGCTGGCGATCTCCTGTGGCGGCTCGATCAGCGCCACCACCGGCGAGGCGGGGACGACGATCCGCGTCCAACTGCCGCTCCGGGGGAACTCGCCGGTGGCCGAGGCCGAATAGCCGGTCGACGCCGTGAGGGCAGTGATTTCGTGGAGGGCAGTGATTTCGCGGAGGGCGGCGATTTCGTGGAGGGCGGTGATTTCGCGGAGGGCGGTGATTTCGCGGAGGGCGGCTACTTTTTCGTGGATGTGAGATGGTCGACGGTCGGGATATACCAGCCCCGAGTCACCGCCACGACGCGCACCGTCACGGTCACTGTGGCACAGGCGATCGCGGCGCTGCTGTCGATGACGCCGAGGGTGTCGACGAGCCAGTAGGCACAGCCACCCAACACGGCACAGCTCGCGTAGAAATCGTCGAACAGGATAAACGGCGAGCGATCGAGGAGGATATCCGCGAACGCGCCGCCGCCGACCGCGTTAATAGTGGCGACCGCAACCACGCCGAAGGCGGAGAATCCGGCCTCGGCCGCGACGATCGCCCCGGTCGTGGCGAAGGCCGCGAGCCCGATCGCATCCGAGACGACCGTAATCCCGTGCTCGTCGGGAGCCCGCAAACCCACGCTCAGGACGACCGCCAACCCGGAGCCAAGGAGCCCCAAGCTGATTTCGGTTGGGGACTGAAACACGAGGGGGACGCGACTCACCAGCAGATCGCGTGTGACACCACCGACGAACGCAGTCGCCAGCCCGACGACCACAACGCCGAAGAGGTCGAACTCCTCGCGGATCGCCTTGGCCGAGCCGACGAGCGCGAACGCGACCAACCCGATGGTGTTCATCACGAGAAACGGATCGCCGAACAGTGCCGCCCAGAGCTGTCGGATCATCGGGAGGGCCGTACAACCGTCCCGCGGACGAAAACCGCGCCCATCTACTCGCAGATGTCGACGAAGTTCTCGAAGACTTCCTCGCCCTCTTCGGTGTGGATCACTTCGGGGTGCCACTGGACGCCGTAGAGGTCCCGATCGGTGTCGCTCATGGCCTCAATTCCGCAGACGTCCGAGGTGCCGGTGTGGGTGAAGCCGTCGGGCACTTCTTTGACCTCGTCGGCGTGGCTGGCCCAGACTCGCGTTTCGGGAGCCAGCGAGCCGATCAGTGGGTCCTCGTCGTCGAGAATCTCGACAGTCACGTCGGCGTAGCCGCCGTAGTCGCCCGAGCCGACAGTGCCGTCGAGTTCCGCGGCGATGAGTTGCATGCCGAGACAGATCCCGAGAACAGGAACGTCGCGGTCGAGGTACTCCGCTGCGCGGCCGATGCGGTCCATGTCAGGTCCTCCAGAAAGGACGATGCCGTCGGCTTCGACGTCCTCGGGGTCGACGTCGTTGTCGACGAGGTCGGTGTCGACGCCGAGATCCCGGAGGGCGCGGTGCTCCAGATGCGTAAACTGCCCGTGGTTGTCGATAACGACGATGCGGGTCATGGGCGGTGTTGGACAGTCGGGCTCAAAAACGAACCGGATCGACATCGAAATGTGCGTGTTTGTGCAACACAACCCCAGCCAGCGGCCGTGGCGGTCAGTCGACCGCGAGCCGGTCGGCCCGAACCTCCGCGACGTAGTCCAGAAAGTTGTCGAACAGCCGTTTGGCCTCGCAGGCAGCCGCATAGTTCTCCTCGGAGATCCCATCGAGGACTCGCTGGAGGCGCTCGGGCGAGAGCTCGTCGTCCTTGCTGGTCGCGATCTCCGCGGCGGTCGACCGGTCGTATTCGGGATGGAACTGGACGGCAAAGACGCGGTCCTTGCGGAAGCCGTGGATCCCGTACTCGTTTTTCGCGAACACCGTCGCACCGGGGGGTTTCTCGGTGACGTGATCCGAGTGGGTGGTAAACACCGTCAGGTCGTCGGGCAGGCCCGCGAGCAGTCGGTTCTCGCCGTCCTGACGGACCGTCCGGTAGCCGATCTCGTAGTCGCCCATGGCCCGGACGCTGCCGCCCAGCACGTCGGCGAGCAGTTGGTGGCCGAAACAGACTCCCAGCGCCGGCAGCCCCGCCCGGACCGCCTCGCCGACCCACGCCTTGAGGTCGCCGATCCACGCCTCGTCCCAGTAGACCGAGGCCGCCGAGCCGGTGACGACGAACCCGTCGTAGCCGTAATCCGGGGGGAGCTCCCCGGAGGGTGCGTGGAAGGTTTCGATCTCGGCGTCGAGTTCGCGGTGGAAGTTCCGCCGGGTGTCGACGGCCTTGTGGGCCGCGTTCAGAAGGGCGATCCGTGGCCGATCCATCAGTCGGCCTCCAGCGACGGCGGCCGGTCGACCGCGGCACGGAGCCGGTCGGCGTACTCGAGCCGAACCGACCGGGCCTCGGCGGGCGTGACCGGCCCCCGCCCCACGAGGTCGCGGGCGATCGGCTCGTAGGCGTCGACGTCGAACCCCATCCGGTCGAGGTAGGCCCGCACTCGGGGGTCGCCGAGGCCCTCGTCGATGGCGGCGTCGACGTAGTCGCGGAGGGCCTCGAACTCGGGGAGGACGATCTCCGCCTCACTCACCCGGCCGGTCGAGCCCTCGATGCGGACGGTGGCATCGTCAAGCCGGCCGACGAGGTCCGCGATCGTCTCGGCCAGCCGGACGGCTTCGCCGGGAAGGGTGGCGTCCGGCGACCGCCACTCGACGGTGCCGAACGTTTCCCGAAGTTGGACGGGCGTCCAGACCGCGCTCTCGGGGGCGAACGCCGCCTCGACGGCCGCGGGGTCGACGCCGGCGTCGGCGGCCAGCCCTGCGAACTCCTCGTAGCGGGCCGCCAAGCGGTCGGTCCACTCCTCGCGGTCGGCGGCGTAGGGCCACAGTTGGCCCTGATGGTCGACGCCGGCGTAGGCCAGCCGGCGGTAGAGTTCCGAGCGGGCCCCGACGGCCAGCGGCCGGCCGCGGAAGTGGGGTGCGGAGTTGACCAACGCGAGGGCGGGGTCTAGCGCGATCAGCGTGTTGAGCTGGTCGATCGCCGCGCCCGGCTGCTGTTCGACGTGGATGTGGGTGCCCGCACAGTGGCGGACGTACTGGAACGAGTCGCCGATCACCCGGTTCTGGATCCGGGTCCGGTCGCTCGGCAGTTCGGCGATCGTCTCGTGGTTGAGCGGCGTCGACAGCGGGACCAGCCGCTTGCCGAGCTCGTCGGCTCGCTGGCAGACCGCCCGTAGCCGGTCGAACAGCTCCGTCCGGAGTTCCGCGGTCGACTCACACGGGGAGGTCTTGATTTCGAGCAGCGGGGCGACGAACTCCCGTTCGACCCCCGGCGACGCCCCGACAAGCCCCTCGGGCTCAGTCAGGTGCCCCGCCTCGTCGACCACCCAGTATTCGATCTCGATGCTCCGCCGTACCGGTGTCTCGTGTCCTGTCACGGCTCTGGATTCTCCCGTGTGTGTGCATACTCGATACTGTCGACCGGGGCAGTCGGGCGGCGGCCCGCTGCCAGGGACTCCCGACGGCGCTACCGCCGGATCGCTCCGCGCGGTCGTTGGTGTGTGTATTGTTCACAGACACAGTCCACGGCCGCCATGGAATCACTAAAATCTAATGACAAATGACTCAATACACCCTTATATATTGGACGAATGAACACCAAACGGCGCGTTTGCGTCGATCAACAACCACGCGTATGGTCGACAGTCGCCCCGCGGGTGGGACGACAGTCGGCAAGCGTGGCGAGTAGTCGTCGACTACCGGCGACTCGGAGGGCGCGTGGTGTCGGTAGCCACTGCCTACCGGTCGGACCGCTCGCTGGCCGGCTGGAATCCGAACTCCTGCTGTTCGGCCGCGCGGCGCGTCTCCCGCTCGGCGATCGCCTCGGGGTCGGGTTCGGCGTCGTCGTCGACCCGCGCAAACGAGTTGTGAACCTTGGCGTGACACCACCGACACAGCGAGACGGTGATCTCGTGGCTCGTCCCCTCGCCGTCGGGATACGAGAGGTGGTGTTCTTCGAGCAGCGGCCGGGCAGTTTCGTCGTGGGCCATCCGGACGGCTTCGAGCCCGCAGCGTTCGCACTCCCGGTCGGTGGTCGTCGACCGGTAGTGTCGACAGTCGGCCCACGCGCCCTCGGCGCCGACGTGACAGGCGTAGCCGTCGGCGCGCCGTGCGGCCGCAAACTCGGGGTCGACGCCCGCGTGGGCGAGCGCGAGCCGACATCGGCCGTCGTCGGTGAGGTGATCGCAGACCCCGGCGATCGCGTAGGGGTCGTCGACGCCGACGGGCGTCCCCTCGGGTGTGCGCTCCATACCCACGCCTCGGACACCCATATATAAGTAGTGGCCGCCTAATCCGACGCTGTGCGCCTCGTACACCGCCCGGCCGGGGACGCCGCGTCCGAAACCGTCCTCGCCACCGAGATAGCGACCGCCGACTCGTTTTGGGCCCGGACGCGTGGGCTCATGTTCCGGCGGTCGATCCCCGACGACTACGCGCTCGTGTTCCGGTTCGACGAGCCCGGCTCGCGGGATCTGCACATGCTGTTTGTCCCCTTCGCCATCGATGCCGTCTGGCTGGTCGACGGCGAAGTCATCGCCGTCGAGCGACTCCGGCCATGGCTCGGCCTCGCCAAGGCCACCGCCGATACCGTCGTCGAACTACCGGCGGGCGCGGCCGCCGACGTCGAGCCGGGTGACACGGTCGCGTTAGTCGACGGGTAACCGGCACGAGCGGGAGGCGGCAGCTTTATTTCCCTGTATGTGTGAACAATTGGTACAATGGAGCACGCAGACTCCAGCGAGGATAGAGTAAGTCGGGGCAACCCGGCTGGCCGTGAAATCGACCGTTGAGGCATCTTTAGTCGTGAATTCAACCAATACATCCGAGTTGTACAGTGACAACTCACCGCGATCGGCGAT
>JAWOEO010000017.1:0-3885 GCA_046482755.1 Halohasta sp.
AGAGCCGCAACGAGCGAGCTAACGCTGTCCGTATCGACCATCCCACGCGATGCGAAAAACAGGAATCCGACGGCTGCGATGAGAAGGAATCCCCACACGATCAGGCTGAGCAGTCGCATTCCTGTGCCTGAACTAGCTGGCTGATCCGGTATCTCATCGTGTGTCCACGGGTTCTTCATGGAGACAATCTCGTGTATTCGTAAAAATATGTTTGGGATACCGCATATAAATTTGATAACTGTTGGATAGACACGTGACTACTTACTGTGGCAGTTTCGCAGTCCGGGAGTGCTGTTCGGCACCGTCTCCCGTCCGTGTGGAGTCGTTCCGGGCTGAGGGTCGAAGATCGATTGCGAGGCGAAACATCAAAGCCACCGGGCTCTATACTGTGATGCATGTCAACGGGGACCAATCACACGGTCGCAGACCTGATGTCCGAACCGATCATCACCACATCGCCGGAGGCCACCGTCAGGGAGGCCGCCGAGACGATGCAAGCCGAGAGCATCAACGCGCTGTTCGTGCCGGGTGCGGAGGCCGGGATCGTCACGAGTTCGGATATCGTCGACGCCGTCGCCGAGGCAGCCGATACGACCGCCGTGACGGTTGGCGAGGTGATGACCTCGCCGGTCGAGCGCGTCCCGCGGTCGCTACCGCTCGGGGAGGCGGCGGCGATGATGATCAACTTCGGCATCAAACATCTGCCGGTGGTCGACGAGGACAACGACTACGTCGGCATCGTCTCGTCGACCGACATCACGATGGCACTGGCCTGAGCCGGATCTCAGACCGGCGGCAGGCCGTAGGTGTCCCGCACTGTTTCGGCGAGCATCCCCTCCTTGCGGAAGACGATGTAGATCAGAACGAACTCCTCGTCGACCGGGTTCAGTACGAAGACGGCCCGATCCTCGCTGTCGTCGCGTTCGGCCTCGACGCGCTGAATGAGCGGCTCAATCGGTGTCGCGCCGGTCCGGAACTCCTCGAAGAGGTCCCGCGGCGGCGTCTGTTTGGCGAAGGTGTAGACTACGCCGTTGGGTTCGTTGTCGGTGCTGTAGGTGGTCTGTGAGTTCATCGCCTCCCCGGCTATCTGGGCGTCGTACCACGTCTCTTGGGCGACTTCGAAGAGCCCGCTGACGCCGTCGGCGTACTGGATCCACGTCCGGCCGTCGACCTCGCAGTCGACGAACCGCGCCACGCTGTCGTCCCACGAGAGGCTCGCGGTCACCTCGTAGCCCGGTTTGAGGTCCCGGACCGTCTCGGCGAGGTCGTCGTCCGATGTCGGCGGCACGACGGCCAGCGGCTGGAGGTCTGCCTCGGGGTCGTCATCGGCGACCGCGGCGACCGCCTCGTCGAGGTCGACCAATAAGAGCCTGCCGTCGGGACGGCGATCCAACACCCGAAATCGGCCGGTCGTCGTCGGTTCCATACGCCATCTGGGCGGTCGACTCGAATAAGCCACCCGACTTGGACTGTCTCGCTCAGCCACGGCTGTAGCGGACTCTGTTACCCACGCACTGGATCGAGAATCGGATCAATCGTTCCGGAAAACAGAACTATCGCGAGCAGACCCGCAGCGAGTCCTCCGATAGCGCTACTGGGCCAGCCGAAGACCCCGGAGACAGTAGAGAGGGTTCCGGCACCGAGCCCCGTGAGAAATGCATACGCCCACTCGTCATCCAGACGAGTGATCCTCAAAAACAGGACGCCGGTCACCAGTTGGAGCAGGATCGCTCCGCCGATATGGAGGGACCTGCGTGCTCCGCCGAACTGCTCAATCACCTCTACAACGAGTATTCCACTCCCACCACCGATTCCCACGAGTGCAATAAAAACCATGAGTGCCTGGCGGACCTGAGATCGAGACACTTCCATACCGATCTGTGATATCGGTGTCAGCTTAAATCATGCGTCGACGAGTGGGTTGGCCAGCGGAAGCCATCGCTTCCGCACAGGAGCCTGTTAGTCGACCTGCACGGCAGTCTCCCAGCACAGCCCGTCGAGAATTTCGGGGAGTGCGGTCGCATCGAGGTCGACCATCCCGCCAACGTGATCGGTCAACCCGGCTGCGACCGCCGAGCCAGCACCGCCGTAGGCACCGAGTACTAAGACAGCGATACCCGCTCCAAGCCGGGTGATCATACATTCCTGCGGTGAGATACGGGCTCCTTGTCGCCAACGCTCCGAGTAGTCGACGCCTACTGGAGGTAGTCAGCTACTAACAGACGTCGAGGTCGACCACATCGTTGTGCTTGGCGGCCATCGAACACTGGACGACGTTGCGGGCACCCGGCGAGAGCCGCTCGTTGCTGACGAAGTACTCGGCGACGTACCCCTCGAAGGCCCGCCCCGAACTGTCACCGCCGATCCGGACCTCGGACCCGAGGGTTGCCACGCCGTCGCCGGTGGTACCCTGCGAGTCGCCGTTGATGAACAGGGTACCCGTCTCGCCGTCGGTTGTGTGGGTGACGATGGCCCACTCGCCGGCGGTCGTGATCTCGGTGGTCGGCCCGGGCGTCGACCACCACTCGTCGGCCGCGGGGCTCGTCGGCGGCCGGTCGGACTGGCTGAGTTCGAGGGCGCTTCCGGTGTCGTCGGCCGCATCGATCGCATACGGCCCGCCGCCGCGGCGGTCCCTGTCGACGACGTACACCAGCATCGTCACCGTCAGCCCGCTGTCGTTGGTCACCGACAGCGCCGACGGCGGCGCATCGAGCCGGAGCCACCCGCCGTCGCCGTCGAACCGGACCGCCTCGACGCCGTCGACGACCGCCCACTCGGGGCTGGCGGCAGTCGGCGTCGCCCGGAACCGGTTGCTGCTTTTGTCCCGCCACTCCCCGACCGGCCTTCCGGGCTCGAAGCCGGGGCTCGCGCCGGCATCGAGCCAGAGCACACAGGGCACCGTCCCGTCGGTGTAGCGCTCGTTGGCCGCCCGATCGGCGGCGAAGCCCGCCACGTCGCGTGGATCGAACGTCTGGCTGTAGGTACACTGGGCGTCGCCGCCAGAGACGGTCGTCGTAGGGCCGATCCCGCCGACGAACTGGAGGAGTACCACCCCGACCACGACCCCAAGGCCGACGGCGAAGGCGAGCAACACCGTCGTCTGGATCGGTGTGTTCGGCCACCATTCGGCCCGCCGATTCCTCAGTCCCCTTCTCATTGTGCGTTCCGTTCGAGACACGATGTACTCCCGCGACCGGAATAAATACGTTGGGACACTGATCCGTCGACGACCGAGGGGGAAGGGCTAACAGCCGCCGCTGCCATGGATCGGTATGAGCGATGTCGACCTGCGAGCGGCCGCCGAGACGGCACTCACACAGTGTCTCGACCTCGGCAGCGAGGAGACCTGTCTGATCGTCACCGACGACACACGCGAGCCGATCGGTGAGGCCCTGTATGCGGTCGCCGCCGAGCTCACCGACGACCCGGTGATCGTCCGCTACCCCCCGGGCCCACAGCACGGTGCCGAACCGCCCGAACCGGTCGTCGCGGCGCTCCGCGAGGCCGACGTCTTCCTCGCGCCGACGACCAAGAGCATCAGTCACACGCGCGCCCGCGGCGCGGCCTGCGAGGCCGGGGCGCGGGGGTCGACCCTTCCCGGAATCACCGAGGACGTTTTCGTCACCGGGCTGGACGCCAACTACGAGGCGATCGCCGCCCACTCCGCGGGGCTCCACGAGCAGGTTCGGGACGCCGAGGAGATCCGCGTCACCTCGCCGCAGGGAACCGACATCACCTTCGATCTCGGCGACCGCGAGTGGCATCTCGACACCGGGATCGTCCACGAGCCGGGCGAGTTTTCGAACTTGCCTGCGGGCGAGGTGTTCGTCAGCCCCGAGAGCGCCTCCGGCACCTACGTCGTCGACGGCACGATGCGACCCCATG
>JAWOEO010000069.1:0-5483 GCA_046482755.1 Halohasta sp.
GTGAAAAGTAGGGGGTAAGTCCGATAGCCGTCTGCCCGTTTCCCGTCGCGCAATCCCAGACGGCCTCAGTATGGGGTGATTGATCCGCCACGAATTCTCCCGGCTCGATACCGAGGGCTTCGCGAATCGCTTTCGGGATCGTGACTTGGCCCTTGGTAGTGACGCGTGGCATCCTGAGTTGAATATTTGGCGTAATACAAAATAAGTATTACTTCGAGACGGCTACAGAGAAGAATTCGAACTTGGACTAGCTTCTTATCAAAAATATCGGGTTAGTCTTTTCAGCTAATCTGTGAATTTCGTCGTGCAAGACTACGACCGCGTGACAGTCAAAGAACTCCTGTCGCTCAGTCGTCGTCGGCTGTGTACGCTCCACCACGTCGCTTGATTCGAGCAACGAGTAACCGACACTCGTCCTGTCGGAACGTCACCGAGAGCCGGAATCCACCAACACGGATTTTTCTGTATGGGCTGTTTTGTAGTGGTTCGCCGTAGTCAGGTGGATCACGCCACGGGGAGGTCGTAATCTCATCGAGTTTGTCGAGAATCCGGTCTTGGTCACTCGGTGATACCGCATCGAGATCGTCTTGGGCGGTCGACGAGAGTTCCCATCGCCACTCCTCCTCACTCATCGGCCGTTCCGAACCGTTCGCGTGCCTCCTCGGCACTCATGGTTCGGCCGTCTTGGACATCCGCTTCGGCTTGGAGAAGGCTAATGAGTTCATCGCGGTCGAACGTCGGGAACTCGACACCGTCGCGTAACGTGTAGCGAATGAACTCACTCCGACTGTTAAATCCCCGTCCCTGCCATGTGTCGTCGATCTCCCGGAGGAACGACTCGGTAACTTTGAAGTTCACCGTGACGATCTCATCGTTCCCATCGCCACCTGTGGCTGCTTCAGACATATCTCAGTAAGACGTTAGTCTTACCAATAGGTGTTTCGTCGAAGCGTATCGATTTCAACTCTTGCTGAATACAGCCTCTAAGTCTTGCACATTAACCAACCACAATATCGGTAGTCTGGTAGCTTTCACCGGACGGTGCTCAAAATTACAGCGTCTACTCGACGACTACTGATCGACTCGCCCGCACCGGCGGCAGCGGCAGGTCGGGGAACGTCACCTCGACGGTGAATTCGAGGTCCTCGGCCGCGCCGAAGATCCCGACCGGAACCGTCGACGAATCGGATAAATAACACCGCTTTTCGTTCATCTCGACGCCGTTGACCGTCACCCGGATCCCAGCGGCCGCGTTCCCGGCAGTCGTGCTGACGGTGATCTCCCGCATCTCGTTTTCGCCGCGAGCGATGGAGTCGGGAAACGCCCCCCAGTCGACGGTGATCCGCGGCAACTCGCGGGCCGAGTCGACGATCCGCTCGGCGACACCCGCCGTGATCCCCGCACGGGTGAGTTCGCCCACGCCAGCGTCGACGACCTCGCCGGGGGTCGTCAGCCCAGCCTGCGCAAGCGTTTCGGCCCGGCCCGCGCCGACACCGTCGATGGCCGTCAGGGCGACCGCCTCGCGGGCGACGCCGTTTTCGAGGCGGGCTTCGATCCGCCGGGCCAGATTGGCCGCCCGCGGGCCGGCAAACCGGTCGAGGAACTCGTGGAGCGCCGCCAACAATCGGAGAGCGTTCTGCCGAATCACCCACGCGTCGCTCCGGAGTTCGGCGGGCGTTTGGCCATCCATGCCGGCGTGGAGAATGGCCAATACCTTCCGGTGGCCGTCTTCGAGAGTGGTCGAGGTGCCGCGGAGCACCTCGTCGACGGCATCGGTTTCGGCCTGGCGGGCCGAGACACTGTCGAACTCGTCGGCGCTGGCGACGGTTTCGAGCACGTCGTCGACCGAGATCCGCTCGCGCTCGGCGAGACTGGCGAACCGGGTGGCAGTTCCCAAGCGGAGGTAGTATTTCGAGGTCAGCGTGCCGATCGCGGTGGCCTCGACGCCGAGGTCGTCGTCGGTCTCGACGAAGCCGCGGTCGACCAGCGTTTCGAGGGTCGACCGCACGCGCTCGCGGAGGCCGTCCAGTCCGTACTCGGTCGGCTTCGACTGGGCCCGCTGGTAGTAGAAGGTGGTTTCGAGCCACGCCATCACGTCGTCGAGATCCCGGATCGTCCCCATGGCGATCTCGGCGTTGAGGTGGGCATCCAGATCTTCGGCGAGCCGGGATTCGATCTCCTTGCCCTCTCTGAGCAGCCGCCGGTATTTGTCGGCGTCGGCGTAATCGCAGACCACCCAGCCGTAGCCTACGTCGTCGTACCCTGGCCGCCCCGCCCGTCCGAGCATCTGGAGGATGTCAAGCGGGCTGATGTCGACCTCGCCTTCGAGGGGATCGTGGTATTTCGTGTCTCGAATGACGACACAGCGGGCCGGGAGGTTGACGCCCCAGGCGAGCGTGGAGGTCGAAAACAGCAGCTGGATTTTCCCTTCTTTGAACCACTGTTCGACCCGGTTGCGGTCCTCCTTGGCGAGGCCAGCGTGGTGGAAGGCCACGCCGTCGGGGACGCCCTTGCGGAGTTTGTCGTTGCTCAACTCTTTAGCATCGTTGTGAAAGTCGTAGTCGCCGCGGGCCCCCATCGGGATGTCGCGCTCGGCGATCTCGTCGCGGGCTTTGGCGGCCGCCCGAACCGCATCTTGGCGTGAGGAGACGAAAACGAGGGCTTGGCCGTCCTCGCGGATGTGGGGTTCGGCGATATCGAGGGCCGCATAGAGGCGGCGGTACTTGTCGGCGAAGGCGTTGTCGCCGTGGCTGTAGGTCCGCACGTCCGAATGGAGGTCGACCGGCCGGTAGTCGTCGCCGAACTCGAAGGTGGCTTCGGGTGGCGCATCGAGCCAGCCGGCCACGTCTTCGATATTCGGCATCGTCGCCGACAGCGCGACGATCCGGGGATCACAGAGCCGACGGAGCCGCGAGATGGTGGCTTCGAGGACGCCACCGCGGCCGTCCGAATCGAGCAGGTGGACCTCGTCGACGATGACCGAGTCGACGCCCGTGATGAAGGAGTAGCGCGGCGAGTCGTGCTTGCGGGTGGCCGAGTCGGTTTTCTCGGGGGTCATCACCAGAATGTCGGCGCGTTCGGCGCGGCGGGGGTTGAGATCGCGCTCGCCGGTGACGACGTACACCGAGTAGCCCAACTCTTCGAACCGGTCCCACTCGGCTTCCTTTTCGTTCGTCAGCGCGCGCATGGGCGCGATGAACAGCGCGGTGCCGTCGTCCCGCAGGGTCCGGCAGATGGCAAGTTCGGCGAGTGCGGTCTTGCCGGAGGCGGTCGGGGCGCTGGCGACGACGTTCGCCGTGCCGTCGAGGAGCGCGGGCAGCGCCTCCCGCTGCATCCGGTTGAACGCCTCGAAGCCGAAGGCGTCGGCGAAATCAGGGACCGCTTCGGCGACCTTCACGTCGACCCACCGGCGCTGAGCCTCATTGGTTCGCAAGCCGGTCCGGGCGATCAAAGGCGTTTCCTTCCGGTCGGAGCGACAGGGTAGCAGCATCCACGCGAGTGGCGCGAGCGCGGTTCCCGGACGGCGAGGCCGACGGCCGAGCCGTCCGCTCTTTTTCATCGAAGGTTTTGCGCCGAGCGGTTCGCCAGCGGCGAACCCGAGGCGTGCAAAGTTCGAGCCACAACGCTTTATCGCCAACCCGAGTAACAGCCAGATAGATGTCAGCTATTCAGCTCTCCAGTGTCACGAAGCGGTTCGGCGACGTCACGGCCGTTCGTGAGCTCGATCTCACCGTCGAAACGGGGGAGATCTACGGCTTTCTCGGGCCCAACGGCGCAGGGAAATCAACGACGATCAACATGGTCCTCGATTTCGTCCGGCCGACCGAGGGGTCGATCACCGTCCTCGGCGAGTCGGTCGACGACGCGGGGGCAGCCCTTCGGGAGCGGATCGGCGTCCTCCCCGAAGGGTTCGACGTCTACAGCCGCCTCTCGGGCCGCAAACACGTCGAGTTCGCCATCGAATCGAAGGACGCGGACGACGACCCCGACGAGATCCTCGACCGGGTCGGGCTGGCCGAGGCGGCCGACCGCCCCGCCGGGGGCTACTCGAAGGGAATGCGCCAACGGCTCGCGCTGGGGATGGCACTCGTCGGCGAGCCCGAACTCCTGATCCTCGACGAGCCGGGGACCGGCCTCGATCCCGCCGGAGCACGGGAGATGCGGGCGATCGTCCGCGAGGAGGCCGATCGCGGGGCGACGGTCTTCTTTTCGAGCCACGTCCTCGGGCAGGTCGAGGCCGTCTGCGACCGGGTGGGGATCCTCCACGAGGGCGAACTCAAGGCCGAAGACAGCATCGACGGGCTCCGGGACGCCAGCGACGCCGAGGAGACGCTCATTTTGACCGTCGACGACGCGACCGACGACGACCTCGATCCGGTGCGGGCCATCGACGGCGTCTCGGGGGCCGCGGTCGACGGGACGATGGTGACCGTCGCCTGCGAGTCGGCGGTCAAAAGCGACGCGATCGCCACGCTGGGCGAGGCCGGCGTCGAGATCCGCGACATCGAAACCGAGTCGACCTCCCTCGAAGAGCTCTTTCTCTCCTACACCGACGGCGAAGGGGTCGTCGAACGGGACGAGGCGGAGTCGACCGACCGGCCGGCCCCGACCCCGGAGGGCGGCCAATGAGTTGGACCGTCGTTGCCCGAAAGGATTTCGAGGATTCGATCCGCTCGCGGTGGCTCCAGGGGTTGACCGCGCTGTTCGTCGGGCTCGTGGCGCTGATCGCGGCGATCAGCCTCCCGCCGGAGGGCCAGACCGTCAGTACGAACGCCGTGCTGGGCGGGAGCTTCGTCGGGCTACTGTCGGGGACGCTGGCCCCGCTGATCGCGCTCGTGGTCGCCTACAGCGCGGTCAGCGGCGAACGCGAGTCGGGGTCGCTCAAGCTGCTGTTGTCGCTGCCCCACTCGCGGGCCGACGTCGTCTTCGGGAAGGTCGCCGGCCGGGCGGCCGCGCTGTCGACGGCGATCATCGTCGGCTTCGTGGTGCCGGCGGTGATCCTCGCGTTCGGCCCGCTCGAACTCGACGTCCTGACCTACGCCGGCTATACGCTGTTGGTCGCGCTGCTGGTGTCGGTGTTCGTCGCCATCGCGGTCGGCTGGTCGGCCGCCGCGCCCTCCCAGCGGGTCGCCCTCGCCGGCGCAATCGGGCTCTACTTCGTGTTCGTCCCCTTCTGGGATGCCATCCAGTTCCCGCTGCAGTTCGCTCTGCAGTCGCTGCCGGAGTGGGTGCCCGTCAGCGGGACCGCGGTGGGCAACGCGCTGTTCCTCATCAACCCCGCCTCGGCGTTTCAGGGACTGACAGGCGCGCTGCTCCGCGGTGAGTTGTTCGCCGGCGAGACGGCCGGCCTACAGGTCTCGGCGCTGTCGATGCTGCTGTTCTGGCTGCTGGCCGCGCCACTGGCCGGACTGTACGTCTTCCAGCGGCGGGACCTCTAACGATCAGGCCGGCGGCCAGTCGACACCGTGGTCGGTCAATAGGTC
>JAWOEO010000272.1:0-2952 GCA_046482755.1 Halohasta sp.
CTGGCCGACCACCGGCGCGTGGTCGACCGTATCTGGACCCAGTACCCCGACCAGCAGAACCGCACCTCCTCGTCGTGGTGGTGGTTCATCCTCTTTCCCGACGGCGACGAGGGGTACGGTCCCGAACAGCTGATGTTCTCGATTGCCTCCCGTGCAGGCGACGACATTCGGGTCAACGACATCCCCATGCAGGGACTGGATCTCGACCGCCAAATTGAGGCGGGCGTCGACGAGTTCAGCGCGATCTCGGTCGGCTGGTACGGCGACGACGAGGCCGTCCACGAGGGACTCGTCAATCAGCCAGCCACCGCGCGGCTCTCACCCGATGGCTCGATTACCGCATGGGCGGAGGGCGAAGACGGCACCAAGCACGGCGGCGAAATCAGCGAGTCGACCGACCGTCCGCTCGGGTTGGAGGCCCACTTCGCAGGCGAGAAGGGCGCGGCGAAATTCGAGGCGTGGGGTGATCTGGAGAATCGCGTCGACTCGCCGGTGCAGGCGATGGACACCCACACCCCACTCGGCGGCATGGATCTCGTCGCGTGGCGGCGGATGCAGTTTGCAGGCGAGTTCGACCTGCCCGACGGCCCCGAACAGTTGGAGGGGATCTGCTACTTCCAGCGGGTCTGCCTCAATCTGCCGCTGTTCCCGTGGAAGTGGATCTGGGCCTTCTTTCCCGACGGCACTGCCTTCTCGGCGTTTATCCCGTTCCTCGGCCCGCAGGTACTGCGGCGCGGCTACCGCTTCTTCGATTCCAAGCGCCTAGAGCGGTCGACGATCCCAGTGCGGCAGTCCGCGCTGTGGGAGTCCTCAACTGGCGACCGGATCGTCGAGTTCGAATCGGCCACCATCGAGCCGGTGTTCGACGACGGCCCACATCCCCACTTCGAGGTGAAAGTGAGCGACGGTGCGGGTAACCACGTCGGATTCACAGCGACCAGCTACGGCCACGCCCGCAACTACATCGACCGGCCCATACTGGGTGGGCTGACCGAGAGCCACTGGAGTTACAACGAGTACCTGTTTCGGATGGACGAGTTACGCGGGGAGATCGACGGACGGCAGATCGATCGGGAGACGATGGGACAGGGGTTCGGGACGCTCGAATACGCCTGCGGGCTCGGGCTGTAGCTACGCGAAGACGGCCCCGATCGCACCGGCGAGGGCACTGTCGACGGCGAAGATGAGCGTCACGACCAGCCCACCGACAAGCACGCCACCAAATCCGAGCGCGCCGCCGAGCGGCCCACCCACCAAGCCGAGGAGGCCGGCGACGAGCGCAAAGCCGGTCGTGAGCACGATGCCAGCGACCGACCCCGCCAGCAGGCCGTGCCACGCGCCGTTCAGCAGGCCGCCGCCGGCGAGATAGCCCGCCGCCAGCCCCCCGATGATGCCCGCGCCGATGTGACCGACGACCGGAACCCCCGTTGCGAGGATGCCCGCAATCACGATCACGAGGAAGCCGATACCGACCGCTCGCCAGTTTGTCATACCAACTGTAGGGTACGACCGAACAAAAGCACACGCCCGGTTTCCCGACCTCTTGTTACTAACTGTGGCTCGAATATAGCAACGTTTCTAGTAACTCCCCCCAGCGGTTAGCAGTTGCATTAATAGCTATCCGGTAGCTAGGCTCACCTAATGACTGCGGACGATTCAGACGCCTGTGGCGACGAGTGTTGTGGGGCGTCGACACCGGCCGATACGGGCTACTCCGGCGACGGGATGGCGAGCGACGCGGCCGAAACGCTCTCGCTGTCGGTGCCGTCGATGGACTGCGCCTCCTGTGCAAACAAAGTCGAATCCAGCGTCTCGAAACTCGACGTGAGCGAGATCGACCCCCGGCCAACCTCGGGCACCCTGCTGGTCGGCTACGACCCCGACGAGACGACGCCCGAATCGATCCGCGACCGCGTGGAGGCCGCGGGCTACGAGATCGAAGACGACGAAACGCCACACGACCCCACGGCGGTCTGGAAAAGTAGCCGGGCGATCAAGACCGGTCTCGGCGCGGTCCTGATGCTCGTCGGCGTCGGCTTCGAGTGGGTCGTCCCCGGAGCCAACACGACCTTCGGGACCGCCCTCGGCATCGAGTTCACGGTCGACTGGCTGGCCTACGTCGCCGCCGCGGTCGTCGCTGGCACCGAGATCGTCCGGAACGGCTACTACTCGATCCGGAACTGGAGCCTCGATATCGACCTGCTGATGACCGGCGGTATCCTCGGCGCGCTGGCAGTCGACCTCCCGTTCGAGGCCGCGACGCTCGCCGTCCTCTTTAGCGTCGCCGAGTTGCTCGAACGCTACTCGATGGACCGGGCTCGCGGTTCGCTGCGGGAACTGATGGAACTCTCGCCGGAGACCGCCACGATCATCGAGGACGGCGAGGAGCGCGTCGTCCCCGCCGAAGAAGTCGACGTCGGCGACCGCGTGGTCGTCCGCCCCGGTGAGAAGGTCCCGGTCGACGGGATCATCCGCGAGGGCGACAGCGCCCTCGACGAGTCGCCGATTACCGGCGAGAGCGTCCCCGCCGACAAGGGGCCGGGTGATGAAGTGTATGCAGGTAGCCTGACCGAGGCGGGCTATCTGGAGATCGAGTCGACCGCCCCGGCCGACGAGTCGACCATCGCTCGAGTGATCGAACTCGTCGAGGCTGCCGAGGGCAAGCAGACCGACACCGAACAGTTCGTCGACCGCTTCGCGGCCGTCTACACCCCGATCGTCGTCGTCGCCGCGCTGTCGACGATGGCGATCCCGCCGCTGCTCGGCTGGGGGCCGTTCACCCAGTGGTTCGTCCGCGGGCTGACCTTGCTGGTGGTCGCCTGTCCTTGCGCGTTCGTCATCTCGACGCCCGTCTCGGTCGACAACGCGCCCAAAACGTATGCAGGCGGCTCGCATACTCCGTAGGCATATCGATTCGTTGCTAAGCCTTAATCCCCAAGTGGCACTTCTTAG
>JAWOEO010000048.1:0-2796 GCA_046482755.1 Halohasta sp.
ACGCCTCGCGGCTCGGCAAAGCCCTCGCCCGACTGCAGGCCGCAACCGACGACCTCTCGGGCAAGCTCGCCGGAGCCTCCGGAACCTACGCCGCCCACCACGCCGCCTACCCGGACGTCGACTGGCAAGCCTTCTCGCGTTCGTTCGTCACCGATCTCGGCCTCGACCACACCGAACTCGCCACGCAGGTCAACCCCTGTGACGATCTCGCAGCCGTCTTCGACGCCCTGCGCGGCGTCAACAACGTCCTGATCGACATGGATCGGGATATGTGGCTCTATATTTCGGATCGCTACCTCGGCCAGCAGACCGTCGACGGTGAGACCGGCTCGTCGACGATGCCCCACAAGGTCAACCCGATCGACTTCGAAAACAGCGAGGGGAACCTCTCGAAGGCCAACTCGGATCTCACTTTCCTCGCCGACTACATCACCACCTCCCGGCTCCAGCGGGACCTCTCGGATTCGACGGTCAAACGCAACATCGGCGCGGCGTTCGGCCACTGCCTAATCGGCTACAAAAAGGCCGCCGCCGGACTCGACAAGATCGTCCCCAACGAGCAGGTCATGACCGACGAGTTGGAGTCGACCCCCGAGATCATCGGCGAGGCCGTCCAGACGATCCTCCGGCGGGATGGCGACACCGAAGCCTACGAGCGAGTCAAGGACCTCACCCGTGGCAAACGGGTGACCATCGAGGACTTCTACGACCTGTTCGAGTCGCTGGATGTCGACGAGGCGGTCCGCGAGGAACTGCTCGCGCTGACGCCGACCGGCTACACCGGGATCGCCGACGAACTGGCCGAGGTAGGCGGCAACTAACGCTCCAATCAGCCGTCGAAGCTGTCGGTAGTCGGTGGCTACGGCTCCGATGGGAGGATCGACTTCCGTGTGCCGTCGCCGGCGTGGGCGACGATCACCGGCGAGTCGGCCTCGCGCTGGACCTGTTTGGAGGTCGACCCGAAAACGAACCGTTCGAGCGGGCCGTCGGTCGGCGCACCCATCACCGTCAGATCGTAGTAGTGCGACTGGTCGATGATCGCGTCGGGAGCGTCGGGGGCCTCGTAGAGCCACGTGTCGACGTCGACCCCATCCTCGGAGATGGTCCCGCGGGCTGCCTCGAGGATCGCCTGTCCGCGGTCGCGGGCGGCCGGGTCGTCGGCCTCGACTACATGAAACAGGTCGACTGCGGCGTCGTTGGCACGGGCGACCGCGATCCCCGCCTCGACGGCCAGCCGGCTGTGGTCGCCGCCGGCGATCGGGATCAACACCGAGGCGATCCGGTCGGTGTCGCCGCGGCCGTCGACGGTCAACACGTCGGCGCTCGCCGAGAGCCGCTCGGCGCGATCGGAAAACAACTCCTCGAAGAGCCGCTGGTCGGTGCGGCGCTTGACGACGAGCATCGACGGCTCGTATCGGTCGACGATCGGATCAAGCGTCGCCGCGGGCTCGACGGGTCGCACCGACGAACAGTGGCGTTTGCGGTGACTCTCCGGTAGGAGATCGGCGTCGACGCCCGAACTACCGCTGACCAGCAGTTCGGTTTCCCGGTCGGCAGCGAGCGCGTGGGCGATCGAGACGGCGCGCCGCTGGGCCGTCTCGTCGTCGATCGGGCCGAGGAGACAGGAACCAGCCGACACGTGCTCGTCGGACGGCTGCTGGACGTTGGAAACCCCGATCATCATACTCGATCCTGTGTGCTAATCGGGTATAAAATACGGTGATCCTCAACTGAGTGGTTGGTAAAACCTTATTTTTCGATAATACTTTCCTCGACTGCTTCGCCGAAGTGGCGGGCGACGTCCTCGTAGTAGAGGAGCATCTCGTCGCCGGCCGCAAGGTCGGTGACGGCCTTTCGGCCCTCGCTGGTGGCGACCTTGATCGTCTCGGCGTTCTGCAGCAGCGTCTCGATCCGGTCGCCGTCGACGTCCAACTCGACCCGGAACATCGGCCGTTTTTCGATCTTCACGCGGCCGACAATTGCCTCGCGGGTGTTGCCGTCGGTGTCGACGACTTGGACCTCGTCGCCACTTTTCAGTTCGGCGAGGTACTTCGTGCCGCCGTCGGGCGTTCGGACGTAGGCGTGGACCGCGCCGGCATTGACCCGGAACGGCCGGGAGGCGACGTACGGCGATTTGGCGGTCTCGGCGTGGACGAAAAAGAGGCCGCGGGACATCGAGCCGATCAACATCCCCTCGTCGTGGTCCATCAGGCTCCCCGTGTCGATACAGACCCGGTCGGCCATTCCGGTGCGCTCGACTTCCAGCACCTCGCCGTACTGGAGATCAAGGGTTTCACGCTCGGCGGCATCCCGGACCTCGACGGTCTCCCGTATTTCGTCGGGGTTGTCGGTGTCGAGCAGGACCCCATCGGAACCGAGTTCGAGCGTCTCGAAGGCGGTCTGAGCTTCGTCTGCGGTCGTCACGCCGGCCAACAGGTCGGTCTCCTCGCCGATCCGGGCGATCAGGTTTTCCAGGGGGATGATCGTCCAGTCCTCGCCGATGACGATCGTGTACTCTGCGTCGAGGGCGGCCTCCTCGGCGAAGGCCTCGTAGTCCTGATCGAAGATGCGGATGTAGGCCCCCTGTGCCCGGTTGTCACTGTGTCGCAGCGTCGTCAGATCCGCAGAGCCGGAGAAATCCGAGGGCAGGTCGACCGTCCCGTCGCCCTCGCCGTCCTTGCCGACGAAGAGGGCGTCGGCGACGGCCGTCTCGGTGCCGACTTCGTCGACCATGTCGGCGTCCGACCGGAACGCCGCGACGTTGATATCGCCGAGTTCGCGGACCCGGCCAACGTC
>JAWOEO010000087.1:0-2978 GCA_046482755.1 Halohasta sp.
ATGCCGATCATGCTCGACGGCGAGGCGACCGGTGACCTCGAAGTCTCGGGCTACCGGGATCTCGACCGCGTCGACACCAACTCCTCGCGCGGCGGGATGTGTCTGGTGATGGCCGAAGGGATCGCCCTCAAAGCCCCCAAAATTCAGCGGTACACCCGCCAACTCGACGAGGTCGACTGGCCGTGGCTCCAAGACCTCATCGACGGCACCATCGAAGGCGAGAAAGACGACAGCGACGGAGACGCCGAAGCGGCCACCGAGGAAGACGAATCCGACGCCGAAGCCGACGCCGACGACAGCGAGGAGCCCACAGACGACGGCAAGCCCAACGGACCTGCTCGCGTCAAACCCAAATCGAAGTATCTCTTGGACCTGATCGCGGGTCGACCCGTCTTCGGCCATCCCTCTGAGTCGGGCGGCTTTCGACTCCGGTACGGCCGCGCCCGGAACCTCGGTTTTGCGACTGCTGGCGTGCACCCGGCGACGATGCACATCATCGACGACTTTCTGGCGACAGGCACGCAAATCAAGACCGAACGGCCCGGCAAGGCGGCGGGGATCATCCCGGTCGACTCCATCGAGGGGCCGACCGTCAAGTTGGCGACCGGCGAGGTCCGGCGGATCGACGACCCCGAGGAGGCACTGGAACTCCGCAACGGCGTCGAGAAGATCCTCGATCTCGGCGAGTACCTCGTCAACTACGGCGAGTTCGTCGAGAACAACCACCCACTCGCGCCCGCATCCTACGCCCCCGAGTGGTGGGTCCAGGAGTTCGCGGCAGCCGGCGGGGATGTTCAGGCCTACCGGGACGACCCCCACGTCGACCTCGATTCTCCCGCTGCGGCCGAAGCCCTCCGGTGGGCGACCGAGTACGACTGCCCGCTGCACCCGAAGTACACCTACGTCTGGCACGACATTTCGGTCGAGGCCTTCGAGACACTCGCCGAAGCCGTGGCCGACGGCGAACTCCGTGAAGACGGCGACCTGCTCGTGGTCGACCGAACCGAGACGGTCCAGACGAGTCTGGAAACCCTACTCGTCGCCCACCAGCAGACCGACGAGACCTGCGAGATCCGCGACTGGCTTCCGCTGGCCCGCTCGCTCGGGGTGAGCGAGGACCTCACGAAAGCGTGGGACGAGCTCTCCGAGGAGGCACGGTCGTGGGCTGGCGGCGACAACGCCGTGAAGGCCGCCAACGAGGTCGCCCCGTTCGAACTCCGCGAGCGTGCGCCGACACGGATCGGCGCGCGGATGGGTCGACCCGAGAAATCCGAATCCCGGGACCTCTCGCCGGCGGTCCACACGCTGTTTCCGATCACCGAGGCCGGCGGGAGCCAGCGGAACGTCGCCGAAGCGGCCCGGACGATGGACGAGCGCGGTCGACGCGGCGTCCACAGTATGCGGATCAACCAGCGGCTGTGTCCGGACTGCGAGACTCGGACGTTCAAATCCCAGTGTCCGGACTGTGGGGCCCACACCGAACCCCACTACGAGTGTGCGGACTGCGAGGTCGTCTGTGAACCCGATGAAGCGGGCCGAGTCGTCTGCCCGCGCTGTGAGCGCGAGGTCACTGCCGCCGGGTGGGAGGAGGTCGACCTCCAAACCGAGTACCGCAACGCCTTGGAGACAATCGGCGAACGCGAGGGCAACTTCGAGATCTTGAAGGGTGTCAAGGGACTCACGTCGGCGAACAAGACCCCGGAACCGATCGAAAAGGGGATCCTCCGGACGAAACACGGCGTCTCGGCGTTCAAAGACGGTACGGTCCGCTACGACATGACCGACCTGCCGGTGACGGCGGTCAAACCCGAGGAGTTGGACGTGACCGCCGACCACTTCCGGGGGTTAGGCTACGAGACCGACATCAACGGCGACCTGCTGCGGCACGACGACCAGATCGTCGAGCTGAAAGTCCAAGATATCGTGCTGTCGGATGGCGCGGCCGAGCACATGCTGAAGACCGCCGACTTCGTCGACGACCTCTTAGAGCGGTTCTACGGCCAGCCCGCGTTTTACGACGTCGACGAGCGGGACGACCTCGTCGGCGAGTTGGTCTTCGGGATGGCCCCCCACACGAGCGCGGCGGTCGTCGGTCGGGTGGTCGGCTTTACGAGCGCGGCAGTCGGCTACGCGCATCCGTACTTCCACGCCGCCAAGCGTCGGAACTGCTTCCATCCGGAAACCGAAATCAAATACCGAACGCCGGGTGGCGACTGGCAGTGCGAGGACATACAGTCACTCGTCGAAGATAGACTCACTAATCCGGAGACGGACGATTTCGGCACGAAGTTTCAACAGCTATCAGCGACGATCGAGGTGCCGTCAATCGACAGCAACGGCAACCGCACGGTGCAGCGAGTCGACGCAATCTCCAAACACCGCTCGCCAGATCACCTCGTCGCTATCGAAACGGAACAAGGTCGAGCAATCACCGTCACGCCGGACCACACCATGCTCCGGTGGGACGATGGCACCGAGGAGGTCGACGCGATGGCGCTCGATGTCGGTGACACGATTCCGGCACCGCATGATTCCACCCGAGCAGCAGCCAGTGCGGACAGCAGTCCGTCTGTCGAGACATGCAGTGACGGTGGGGGCGTGCTGCTCGACGAGATCACGTCGATACAGTACGTCGAAAGCGATGTCGACCATACGTACTGTCTGACCGTTTCGGAAACGCACACACTCGTTGCAAATGATCTATTCACCGCGCAATGTGACGGTGACGAAGACTGTGTGATGCTCCTCATGGACGGTCTGCTGAACTTCAGCCGAGAGTTCCTTCCCGACAAACGAGGTGGTCGCATGGATGCACCCTTAGTGATGTCCTCACGCATCGATCCGGCCGAAATCGACGACGAGGCCCACAATATGGACATCGTCGACACCTACCCCCGCGAATTTTACGAGGCCACCCTGGAGATGGCCGACCCCGAGGACGTCGACATCCAGATCGGCGAGGATACACTCGGCACCAA
>JAWOEO010000125.1:0-4817 GCA_046482755.1 Halohasta sp.
GATTGCGTGGGCCTGTGGGACGGCTACCGAACACGTTTGAGAACTGTGCGGTGCTGTATCCCCTCCCTACTCGCTCCTTTTGGTCGCTCGTTGAGGAAGGGGCCTTAGCACCTCAATTCAGGTAAATCCGCAAGACACTTTCGTCCATCAGGATTCAGCTGGTTCACCGAGCAAATGAACTGTTTCTCGGGTAGATGACTGAACATCGCCAAGTGAGGCGATTGGGTCCGTGCCACGGCGGGAAACTCGTACTCCCTGAACACTATCGACATGCGAGTTCGAACAGTCTCGACCGGTGGTTCCGTAGTTGAATCAACACCCCAATCACCAATCAATATGTGGCATATTTGTAGTATGCATCAAAAATAATATGGTATTAAACGTCGAGTTAATCAACCTACGACAGTCAATAACAGACTCTCGTAAAATGCAGTATTAGAGCTTGTAAACAGCGATAGCTGAAGACGAGCATATGAATATCAAAACTCGACCAGAGAGATGCAACCAAAACATACCAAGAAATTTAGTATGTATAAAAACAATACAGTAATACCATCACACTCCTGCCGTGCAGACTGTGATAGCTATAGGACACTTGGGAATTACGTTGGTTGTGTGTGCACCGTTCGTCAACCTACTCGTCGCTTCGGGGCACAGAGCCGAGGTCCCCGGTTGGGTCGGGATTGCCCTCGTCGTCACGCTGTTGCCCGACGTCGACCTCGTCCTGCCGTGGGTCACACACCGAGGAGCGACACATTCGTTGCTGGCCGCGGGGTGTCTCGGTGTTGTCGGTGCCGTCGTGACTACCCGATGGAAAGAGGCTCCTCTCTCAGACGATACCGGCCTCAGACGATCGATACTCGGATTCGTCGTCGGGTCGGGTGGGATCGTCAGCCACCTGCTCGGTGACCTCATCACGCCGATGGGTATCCGACCGTTCTTCCCGTTCGATGCACATTATACGTTGAACCTCATGTACGCCAAAGACATTGGGGGTAATCTCGCGTTCGGCGTGGTCGGCATCGTGGTATTCTGGACTGTCTACCACCGGTCGAAGGACCCACTACCGACGGACAAATCGACACCGACCGAGTTGACCGCCGAATCGGAGGTTCAGTCGGTCAATCCGTGAGGACTGTTGTATCTCCTGTGTCAGCGGGTTGCCGGTACCGTTCCGTGTTGGACGACCGATTTGTCGACAGGCGAGGAGCCGTCATTCACCATCGGCGTCGAACGTGTGAGACCCCGCTTGATCAAGACAGTCGACACCAGTCTCGACTGTGTCCTCTCGCTCCCGCTTCCCGGCCGACTAAACCGGATATCGGCAGAGCGGTGGCCTGTGACGGCGCTACTCCAGCGACCGGATGCGTTCGGTCCCACAGTTCGAACAGCTCTCGACTAATTTCTTTTCGTCGAGGTATACTGCCGATTCTTTGTACTCATGCGAGCAAAATAGTCGTTTGACAGTTCGTTTCATACAGGAAAGTACACGTTTTTACCCTAAATATATGTTTTGGATCCTGCAACACGGCCGAGCCCGGTCGGCTGTCGCACTCGTTGCAGCGCGAATACCGAGCTGTTGTCGCTCGTTGCCGCCACTCCCCGGTGACGCCATGGATGTCGACCGGCTTCCCGACCAAGGCCATAGGGGTGAGCTCCCCGTCCCGATCAGATCCATCGGAAAACGTATCAGTTTGGCTGAATTCCATCCGTACATTCGACTTCCACACCTACGGCGAGTAGTCCGAGTCCCGCTCGGCGAGGAACTCGCGGGCCTGTTGCACGCCAAGTCGCTGTAGGTCGCTGATGAACGCTGCGCTCCGGTCGGCCTTGGTCGAGCAGTGGAACCGCTGGCCCATCTGGATCCGGTGGATCTCGGTCTTCGTGAACTCGTCGGCCGGGAGTTTGCCGGACTCGATCCACCCGTTGACCGTCTCGATGAACCCCAACTCCTGGTTCAGCGAGATGTTGCCCGCCAGTTCGTTGCGACGGTCGGCGATGACCTCTGTCGTCGTCGGTTCGCCGTCGAACTCCTGGGGATTGATCTGGATCACCCACAGCTCCTCGGGTTTCCGCTCGGGGAGGCTCATGAGGTCGTCGACCGGCGGGTTCTGGGAGAACAGCCCGTCCCAGTGGAGGTGGCCGTGGATCTCGACGGCCCGAAACAGCTCCGGGATCGCTGCGGAGGCGAGGACGGCGTCGACGGTGACCGCCTCGTTGGTGAACGTCTCGAAGACCCCGGCGTTGACGTTGACCGTCCCGATGACCAGTTCCGGAGCCCCTTGCTGACAGAGCTCCGGAATCGCCTCGAAGTCGATGTATCGCTCCAGGATCCCCCGGATCCGATCCTTGCCCGCTTCGGGGCCGGGAATCTGGTAGGGGCTGACGACCGGCAGCGGGATCCCGGCGCTCTCCAGCCGCGAGCGGCCGGTTACCAGCTCGTTGGCCCACCAGTCGACGGGGTCGCTGACCGCGATATCGTCCCACACCGCGGCCACGAGGTCGCTGGCGGTCCCGGCATCGCCCGTCACGAGGCCATACCACGTCGCCAGCGCGTTGAACGCGCCGCCGGAGGTGCCGCTGATCCCGACCAACTCGAACTCCTCGTCGTCCCAGTTGTCAAGCAGCGTTCGGAGGACACCGGCCGTAAAGGCGGTGTGGCTGCCGCCGCCCTGACAGGCGATGGCGATGCGAGTGGGTTCGCCGTGGCCCGTCTCGCTGGCGTCGTCGGTCGACTCACTCATAGGTCGTGGTGTAGCCGCCGTCGAACAGGAGATCGCCGCCGTTGAGGTGGCGGGCGTGGCTCGACAGGCCGAAGACGAACAGGTTGGCGACCTCCATCGGGGTCATCATCTCCTTCGTCCGGGCCTGGCCCAACATCACGTCCTCGACGACTTCGCGTTTCGAGATGCCGCGCTCGGCGGCCGTGTCCTCGATCTGGTCGACCATCAGCGGCGTCAGCACGTAGCCGACGCTGACCGAAAACCCGCGCAGAGAACCGCCGCCCTCGGCCGCGATTGCTCTGGTCAGCCCTGTCACGCCGTGTTTGGCGATGATATAGGCCGGTTTGTCCGTCGTCGCGTAGTGACCGTGGACCGAGGACATGTTCCCGATCGCACCGACGCCGTCGTCGGTCGACTGGATATGGGGAATCGCCGCTTGGGCCAGTTTGAACGGCGACCGCAGCATGATGTCGGTCAGCAGGTCGTAGCGGTCCATCGGGAACGCGGCGATACTGGCGATGTGTTGCATCCCGGCGATGTTGGCGACGAAGCGCAACTCACCTGCCGCGGCGGCGGCCTCGACGACCGCCTCGACGTCCGCGTCGTCGGTCAGATCGGTGTCGACGCCGTGGAACTGGCCGTCGACGTCGAAGGTTTCGATCCGACTGGCCGTCTCGTCGAGCCCCTCGGTGTCGATATCGGCACCGACGACGGTGAGCCCGTTGGTCGCCAACCCGAGGGCTGTCGCCCGGCCGATCCCGGAGGCCGCCCCGGTGACGATGGCAACGGTGTCGGTCGAAAAAGAGGGGTCGTCGATCCGCAACACGTCGTCGGGTGTCGGCTCGGGGGTGCTGAGATCGATCTCAGAGTGTGCCATTCGTAATCACGGATCAACGGACGCCGCGAACGCTGTTAACTGTAGTTCAGCGGGGCCTGACGGTCCGAACTGCCGATGGGTCGGGACGGCCTCGGCTCAGTCGAACAGCGCCGCAACGGTGTCGTCGTCGGGCGTCCAGCCGACGAACTCGCCGCCCTCGAAGGGGAGGTCGACGGCGGCAACGTAGTTACACAGCCCCACATAGAAGTCGACGATCAGTCCGACAGCGACGATCTCACCCGGTGAGTAGGCGGTTTCGAGGGCCGCGTGGATCTGGTCGGTCACCCCGCCGGTGGCGACGGCCTCGGCGTACTGCAGGAGGACGAACTCCCGATCGTCGAACGACGAGAAATCGCCGCCGCCGATCGCCCGCATTTCGTCCGTTGTGACGCCCTTGTCGCGGGCGATGTCGACGTGCTGGTGCCACTCGTAGCGCGCCGCTTTGGTCCACGCGACCGTCAGAATGACGAGTTCCTTCCGCCGGGGTGTGAGTTGGTCGTAGAGGGTGTTGAGGTATTCGAGGGTGGCCTCCAAGACCTCCGGGTTGTGGGCCCACACACGGAAGATGTGGCGGTCGCCGAGATACTCGTCGGTGAACAGATGCTGATACTCCGCTGGGATTTCGTCTCTGTCGAGTCGACGGAGTCGGGTCACAACTCCCTGTGGCGTGGGGAAGGGGTGTAACTCTATTTCAGGCCGAAAAGAGGGTCGAGAACACGAACGTGTCGGCTGTACCACCGATACACACCTCACAGAGCCTTGTGGACACTGCTAGCCCACCTCGAGTATGGACCGCACCCAACCGAGTCAACCGCTCAGAAGTCTCCCGGGATCGATCGCACGAACCGGCGCAGTTCCTCGTCGTCGACCGGGCCGCGATCGGAGATCGGCTCGCCGGCAAGTGATTCGGGGAACTCCACAAAGTAGCCGTCGACACTCTCCCTGTCGACACGGTCGCCCAACACTAACTGGGCCAGGTGGAGCCGAAACGGGGAGCCGTCGTTCGGGACGACCCGTCCCTCCTGAAAGACGAGCAGTTCGGTCCGGGGTGGGATCTCGGTGTCGGCGTCGGTACACCGGTAGACGGCCCACTCCTCGCCGGTCGCCCCGGTCGACGGGCCGATCAGCAGTCGGTAGTCCCGCAGTTCGGTGTTCCACGGCGTCTCGTCGGCCAAATAGAAGGTGTCGACGTCCTCATTTCCGGAACCTCGTTCGGT
>JAWOEO010000043.1:0-3569 GCA_046482755.1 Halohasta sp.
CCTTCGAACTCGTCGAGGCCGGTGGCGATCCCACCAGCGATGCAGTCCACGATGACGACTACGAGTACGAGACCGCAACCGAGCCGGGCGACGACATCGTGATCTCGACGACGCGGCCTGAACTCATCCCCGCGTGTGTTTCGATGTTCGTCCACCCAGAGGACGACCGCAACGCTCACCTCGTCGGCGGCCGCCGAAATCTTCATGCCCGGCGACGAACTGCCGGAGATCGGCGACATGATCGTCCAGAACGATCTTACCGCCACCCTGAAACGGCTGGCCCGCGGCGTCGATGTCCTCGACGATGGCTTCGCGGGCTTCGTGGGTGCTCATCCCCTCGTAGTCGCCCGCGAGGTCGGTCATCGTCCCCGACTCGTCGATGGCGACCCGGAGGTCGAGATCGTGGGCCTGGTACCACTCGATGTCGGTCTGGTCGCCGAAGGTACAGCACATCACGACGCCCGTGCCTTTCTCCATGTCGACGCGGTCGTCCTCGTAGATCGGGACCTCGTGGCCGAAGACGGGCACCTTGGCCGTGCCGCCGACGAGATGGGCGTTGCGGTCGTCGTCGGGGTGGACGAACATCGAGACACACGCGGGGATGAGTTCCGGTCGCGTGGTGGAAATCACGATGTCGTCGCCCGGCTCGGTCGCGGTCTCGTACTCGTAGTCGTCGTCGACGGCCTCGTCGGTCGGTTCGCCACCCGATTCGACGAGTTCGAAGGCGATGTCGTTGAAGTACGAATCCTCTTCGAGGTCCTCGGTTTCGACCTGCGAGATAGCCGTTTCGCACTCTGGACACCAGATCGCGGGGGCTTTCTGGCGGTATTCGCGGCCCTGTTCGTAGAGATCGATAAAGGAGAGCTGGGAGACGCGCTGGACTTCCGGGGAGATCGTCTGGTAGGTGTTGTTCCAGTCAATAGAGATCCCCATCGCCTGCATCTTCTCGGTGAAGCCTTCCTCGTACTCCGCACAGACCTCGCGGCACTTCTGTTGGAACTCGTAGCGTTCGAACTCCTGATGGCGAATATCGAGTTCCGACTCGGTCAGCCGCTCGGAGGCGATGCCGTTGTCGTCGTAGCCGAAGGGATAGAAGACGTCGTTGCCCTGCATGCGCTCGAAGCGAGCGACGATGTCCTGCAGAATGGTGCCGTAGACGTGGCCCCAGTGGAGGTTGCCGGAGACGGTCGGCGGCGGCGTGTCGATCGAAAAGGTGGTGTTCGGATCGGTCGACTCCTCGGGATAGGCGTAGGTTTCGTCGTCGACCCACTGCTGTTGCCATTTCGGCTCGACAGCGTCGGGATCGTACTCTCCATCGGGCATTAATCGGCGAAAGACGCCGGGGGGACTAATGCTAATCGGCTCAGGAATCCCTGATCGAGACGAACCCGCCGTGATCAGCGATGATGTACGTCCCACAGTCAGTAGTACGCACACCTGAGAGAGGGTGCAGTGACAGTTCCGAGTGCCGTAGCCACGGCTGGGTCGATCGGGGACGCGCGATACGAGGCCACGCAGGAAAGTCGACCACCGAGACCGCGGCGTCGGCGTAGCCGGCAGCTTACTGGCCGGCATCGAGGAGGTCGTTGGTGTAGAGTGCCGCCGTCTCGAGGTCGCTGGCCGGAATCGGCTCACCGTCGACCGTGGTGAGGATCCCGGTGTCAGCGAGCCAGTCGACGAAGGCGTTCCATCGGCTGTGAGTCATCACACCCCACCGGCCATCGTCGGTGAGGTAGGCATCGGCGATCTCGCGTTGGCTCTCCCGGAGGAATTCGGGATCGTCGTTGTCCATACCGGTGGCTTCCTCGCGGAGAATGGTGGCGGCTTCGTCGGGGGTGTCGACGGCGAACTGGTAGCCTTCGGCGGTCGCCGCGAGGAACTCCGAAAGGCGGTCGGCGTCGTTCTCGATGGTTTCGGGCCGTGCGAGCAAAAGCGGGGTGTAGCCGTAGGGCACGTCGTACTCGTCGAGATAGAAGGCGTTGAGTCCGATCCCGTCGCGGGCGGCCATGATCCCCTCCCACGGCATGAACACCCACGTCGCATCCGCCTCTCCCTCCAGCAAGGTGTTCCAGATGCCGAGTTTCGGCGGCGTCGTGATCTCGATATCGCCGTCACCGCCGTCGTTACGGACCAACTGACGGACGATGTGGTCCTCGAACCGGGCGTCGTAGGAGGCATACCGCTGGCCGTCGAGGTCGGCGGGCCGGTCGATCCCGCTGTCTTCGAGCGTGACGATCGCGCTTTTGTCTTCCTGACAGACCGCCGCGACGGCGGTCAGCGAGGGGTAGTCGGGATGGGTCTGGTAGCTGATCACGCTCTCGGAGGGCGCGATCGCCAGCGTCGACTCGCCGGTGGCGACCCGTTTGGCGGGCGTCGTCTCGTAGTCGTCGTCCGCGGGCGAGTGGATCGCCACGTCGAGGCCACGATCATCGTAGTAACCCTCGGCAGCGGCGACGTAGAAGCCCGTGTGGTTCGTGTTCGGTGTCCAGTCGAGTGCGAGATCGATCGTCGACATTCATCCGTGGTATCACACGAGACTCACAAAGTGCTGTCGCCGGAACCGACGTCGGTAGGCACCACCTACGCCACAGTAGGCGTCGACTACTCATCGGTTGAGGAGTCGAGCAGCGCCTCGTAGACGGGCCAGGAGGCGTCGCCCGCCGGTGGCTGGGTCGGCTCACCGTCGATGGCGACCCCGGATCCGTCGCCGACCCGACCGATCACCGCGGCGGTCGTCCCGCGAGCACGCAGAGCCTCAACCACGTCGGCCGTCGAGTCGGGGGCGACCGTTATCAGGAGCGAACCCGAACTCGTCGCGCACCAACGATCCATTCCGAGCACATCGCACAGCCTCTCGACGTCCGGATCGGTCGGGTCCGAGGCGCGGTCGACACGGAACTCGACGCCGGCTCCAGCAGCCATCTCGTGGCACCCACCGAGTAGCCCGCCTTCGGTCACGTCGTGCATGGCAGTCACGCCGCCCGCCCCAACTGCCGTGCGAGCGTCCCGAACGCCATCGAGGTCGTCGAGGCGGGCGGCGACGCGGTCGAGGACGCCCTGCTCGCAGTCGATCCGGTCTGGGAATAGCGAAGCGAACAATGAGGTGGCCTCGACTGCCGGGCCAGTGGTGAGCACGAGGTCGTCGCCCGGCCGCGCGCCGTCGGGGCGAATGATGTCGTCGTGATCGCCAACGGCCATCGCGGTCGCGCCGCCGACCCACGGGAACGAGCAGCCGGCGTAGCGGGCGGTGTGGCCGGTGACGATGTCGACGCCGAGATCGGCACACTCGTCGTCGATTGCGCCCCAGACGGTGGCGAACTCGTCGTCGGTCAGCTCCGGCGGCAGCGAGAAACTAATAGCGAGATGTGAGGGCGAGAGACCGGAGACGGCGACATCCGCGAGGACGATCCGCACCGCAAAGCGGCCGGCGCGCTCGAAGCCGAGATCGGGGAGGATCGAGACGGGGTCAGTGGCGAGCGCGAGGGCGGTGCCGTCGACGTCGATCACGCCGAAGTCGACGCCGTGTTTGGGACCTAGTTCCACGTCCGAGCGGTCGGCTCCGAGAGAGG
>JAWOEO010000079.1:0-2851 GCA_046482755.1 Halohasta sp.
AAGACAGTGAAAGCCATCCCTCACCGCATGCATCGAGGTCTGATGGCCCTGCCACCGTCAGGGCCAACTTTAGCATCGGATGAAGCGATTGATACATCAGCAGTAACTTCTTTTCCGTAGTATTCTACTTCTAATTCGTTAACATCTGATGACTCCCGAGATCTTGGGTACGCCCGTCAGCGACCGCGACGGCGTCCGCTCACAGCTCGGCTATCTCCCCGAGGAGCCGCCGGTGTTCGACGAGCTCACCGGCCGCGAACAGCTCCAGTACACCGCCCGGCTCCGTGATATTCCTCCGGCTGAGGCCGACCAGCGGATCGACGAGTGGCTCGACCGCTTCGATCTCGCCGTCGACGCCGACCGACGGATCGACGACTACTCGAAGGGGATGCGCCAGAAACTCGGCTTGATCGTGGCCGTGCTCCACGAGCCGGCGGTCGTCTTCCTCGACGAGCCGACAAGCGGCCTCGATCCGCGGGCCGCCCGGACCGTCCTCGACGTGATCGCCGAACTCTGCGACGCGGGGCGGACGGTCTTCCTGTCGACCCACATCCTCTCGGTCGTCGAGGAGTTGGCCGACACCGTCGGCGTGCTGTTCGAGGGCGAACTCGTCGCCGAGGGGCCGCCCGACGAACTCACTGCGCAGGTCGACGCTGCCGGTGAGGCCGGGGCCGATGCTGCCGGCGCGGACGGCACGCTCGAAGACGTGTTCCTCGCGGTGACGACCGACGCGCCGGCGGCCGGGGCGAGCGGCGGCGCGGCCGACCGAGCGGCCCACGGCGAGCGTGGGTCGTCGACCGACGATGAAGGCGAGTCGGCGGTCGACGAGCAGCCGGCAGGCCGGTGACGATGGCGGTCACGCTGGGCCGAACGCGGGCGATCGGCCGCACCGAGATCCGCCGGCGATGGCGGTCGCTGCGGGCCCAGCCGGCCCAACTCGCCGGAACGGCGCTCTCGGTGCTGTTCCTGCTGCCGGTGGCGATCGGCCTCCCCGTGGCGGCGTACTTCGGCGGGGAGATTTTGGCGGAGGGCTCGATCGGCGCACCGGTCGACGGCGCGCGCCGGGTGGCGGTCACGATCTGGCTCGCGGGGGCGGCTTTCGGTGGCTTTCGGGGGTATACGATGCTGCTCGACCCTGACTGCCGGGACGGCCTGCTGACGACGGTCTCACATGGCCAGCTACTGGCAGGGCTGTTGGCCGCCGAGGCGGCGCTATTCGGCCTGCCGGCGCTGCTGGTCTGTTCGGCGGCTGGGGCCCTCTTCGCCGCGGGTGCTGGTGCGCCGCTGGCCGCGCCGGCGCTGGTGGTCGCGGCCGGGATCCTGCTGTCGACCGGGTTCGGTACCGGGCTGGGGGTCGTCCTGGTTTTCAAAAACGCCGGGGTGCGCTCGCGGCTGCTCGCCCGGCTCCGGACGCTGGCGTTCGTGGTGCTGTTTGCGGCCTACATGGGTGTGTTCCTCACCCAGTCGGTCGACGCGGTGCTGGACCCCCTCTACTGGCTGTTCGCCCCAACCCCCGTCGGCTGGCTCGGCGAGACCGTGCTGCTGGCGATGGGGATCGAGGCGTCGACGCTGCGGGCCGGCAGCGCGTTCGTGGTCGGGGTCGTCGGCCTCCCCCTCGGCGCGCCGGTGCTCGCCCGGCTGACGGCGTGGCTCTGGTATGCCGACGGGATCGAAACCGAGCACTCGGCGGCCTCGGTCGGCACCGGTCGACTCGCCGGGCTGCTTCCCTGGCCAATGGTCGGCGTCGTCACCGTCGACTGGGCGCGGGCCCGACGCGCGCCGGTGTCGATCTCCTACGCGATCTACCCGCTGTTCCTGCTGTTTTTGCCGATCGCCGAGACGCTCGAGACGGGCCAAATCGGCCGGTTGCTGCCGCTGGCGCTTGCGGCCTGCGGGCCGTGGGTCACGGGCGCGCTGTTCACGCTCAACGTCGTCGGCAACGAGGGGTCGGTGCTCCCGTCGACGCTGCTGGCTCCGTATCCCGGCCGGGCGCTCGTCGGCGGACACATCGCCGCAAGCACACTGATCGGCCTCCCGCTGACCGGGCTGGCGGTCGCGGCCACCGGGCTGGCGAGCCCGCTGTCTGGAGGGGCGGTCGCCACGCTCACGGTCGGCAGCCTGCTGGTCGCCGCAACCGCCGGCCCGATTGCTACCGGGATCGGCGCGCTGCTGCCCCGCTACGAGGCGGTCAGCGTCTCCCGGAGCAGCGAAGCGGTCATCCCGAGCACGCTCGCGTTCGGGGCCTACTCGGTCGTGATCGGGATCGTCGCGGCTCCGCTCGTGGTTGGCCACGTCTCGGAGGTCGCCGGGTTCGTCAGCATTCCGGCGGTAGTGGTCGCCGCTGTCGGCATCGGCGTCTCGACCGTGGTTGGTGCGGTCCTCGGCGCGGTGTCGACCGGCTACGCGATCCAGCGAGTCGACCGATTCCAGTTCGACTAAACCGAGCAAAAATCGGGCGTCGACGCCTCAGCCGACGACTTTGAAGAAGAACCAGCGGAAGCCGCCGAGCAGCACGCCAGTCAGCAGGAGCGTGATCAGAACGAACGCAATGGCCAGATTCCCGGGAAAGACGGGTGTCCAGCGCAGGCCGAAGCCAACCAGCGCCGCCAGTACCCATGCCCGGATGCCGAGGGGGATCGCCGCCTTCGCCGATTCGGCCGCCCCGGCCGAGTAGGCCCCGATCAGCAGCGCGGCAGCGGCCCAGCCGATCAAGAACGGCGCGTAGACGCCGGCCGCGCGTTCGGGACCGAACGTCGAATGTTGGATCATTCCGATAGTCAGTACGCCGAGGATCGCCAGCAGATCCCCGACTGCAAGCGGGAGCGCGCCCGAGTCGACGCGCCCTTCGAGT
>JAWOEO010000080.1:0-3246 GCA_046482755.1 Halohasta sp.
TGGACGGAGTCCTCGGAAGCCGCCCGGCAAGCCCTCGCCGACGTCACCGTCGACAGCTCGCCGGATCCCGATGCGACGCCGGCAGGCGCCCACGCGGTCGACTGTGCTCGCCTCGACGCCGCGGCCCGACGCGACAGTCGCCCGCTGGCCGCCGTGCTCCGCGAACACGGCTTCGATGCCGACCGGTCCCTCCCCGAGTCGGTGCCGGTCAACGCCACCATCGGCGACGCGAGCGTCGACGAGACGGTTGAGGCGGCGACCACAGCAGTCGACGAGGGGTTCGACTGGCTCAAACTGAAGGTCGGCGTCGGTGAGCCGGAGGAAGATATCACGCGGGTGCAGGCAGTCGATACCGCGGTCGACGACGGCGTTAGCCTCCGCCTCGACGCCAACGGCGCGTGGGACCGTCCGACTGCCCGGCGAATGATCGACCGGCTGACTGGGATGGGCATCGAGTATCTCGAACAGCCGCTGCCGGCCGACGATCTCGCGGGTCACGCCGCCCTCCGCGGTCACGGCGTCGACATCGCGGTCGACGAGTCACTGGCTGAGGCGTCAGTCCAGCGAGTGCTCGCGGCCGACGCGGCCGACGTTCTCGTCATCAAACCGATGGCGGTCGGCGGCCCCCGCCGGGCGATCGAAGCCGCCGCGGCCGCCCGTGAGGCCGGCGCGGAGCCGGTGGTCACGACGACCGTCGACGGGGTCGTCGCCAGAACCGCCGCCGTCCACGTCGCCGCGGCGATTCCGGAGGTAACTGCCTGCGGGCTGTCGACTGGCTCGCTCCTCGCCGAGGATCTCGCCGCTGATCCGGTCGGGATCGAAGGCGGACGGGCGCGGCTCCCGACCGGCGCGGGGCTCTGTGGGGACGGGTTCGACTCGCTCCGATCGACTCACGACGAGTAGGCACTGGCTACTCAAATATGAGGCCGGTTAGTCGACGACTTCGACCGCCCCAAGCATCCCCTGTGTCTGGTGGGGGGTACAGACGTAGCGGTAGACGCCCGGCTCGTCGAACGTATATGAAAAGGTCTCACCCTCGTCGAAGTACAGTTCGCTCTCGAAGACCTCGTCCGCTTCGACGACGTTGTGTTGGCCGCCGCGGCCGGTCCACTCCCAGCGGATGGTGGTCCCGACCGACACCCTGACCGCTGCAGGATCGAACGCGAAGCCGTCGCCGGCCCCGACGTCGACCGTGAGTTCCGACCGATCGGTTCGGTCGACGGTCCCCTCGAAGTTGTTCGCTCCACTGAACCAGTCGCCGTAGGTGTCGCTCTCGATATCTTCCTCGCTGCCGCCGAGACAGCCCGCGGTTGTGATCGCGGCGAGTCCTGCGAGCACCGACCGCCGACTCAAACACTGGACCATACCGACGGGAGGAACCGCATACCTAAGTGTCGACCTGTTTGCCGGTGATCCGCAGGCTGAAACGGCCGGCGTCCATAGTGGGTCTATGAGCGACTGGACGGACGCGATCATCGGCGAACGGATGACTGTAGACGGGACGTTCTCCGACCGGGTTGCTGCCTCGCGGTTCTCAAACGCGGAGTGGGACCTCATCATGACTGCGACCGAGTTCGAGATCGAGCGGGCCGACGACCCCGAAGCCGCCCGGATCGTCGCCAATACGGAGAACGTCCCGGCGATCATCCCCGAACTGGCGGCGATTCGCGCCCAGACCGCGTCGATGGCCGGCCAGCCGAACACGGGTGGCCGGGATTCCGACGGCGGACTCGTCGACGCGGTGAAGCGGGCCCTCGGCTTCGGTGGTGATACCGCCGAGACGGAGACGGTCGATCAAGAGGCACTGGCGGCCGCCGAAGAACTCACCCAAGCCTACGCCGAGTCGCTGCAGGCCCACCTCGAAGAGACCGGCAGCTTCGAGCGGGCCAGAGCCGCCTACCGCGACCGTTAGCCGTCCCCACTTCGGAACAGCGTGAGTTCCTCGACCTCGTAGATGTTGAGGAGTTCGGTGACGATCTCGTCGTACGTTTCGTCGTTCTCCCGGAGGTCATCGAGCCGTGTCACGGTTTCCTCGTCGAGTTCGATCTGGACCATACCGATACTACGGTAGCCAGTTGTTTATATGAATTGGTGGCCCCGGTCTCACTGGGAGTCGGCGTTTGGCGGTTGGACCCGCGTCGTTTCGAGGGCCCGCGGCAACGTCAGGACGATCCGGGTCCCCGAGGGCGCATCGCCGATAGAGATCTCGCCACCGAGCAGCGAGACCGTCCAGTAGACCAGCCAGAGTCCCAGCCCGGTCCCGTGTTGGAGGGGCGTCTCCTCGCCGGTCTCGATCGCCCGCCGCTCGTCTTCGGGGATCCCCGGCCCGTTGTCGGTGATGCTGACGTCGACCCAGCCGTCGCCGGGCTTGCGCTCCGAATCGCTGACGCCGATCGAGACCGTCGGTGCCGGCGCGTCGTTGTGGACGACCGCGTTGTCGAGCAGTTCCAGCAGCGCCAGTTTCAGCCGCACGTCCGCCCGGACGTGGACCGGGCCGACCTCGCCGACCGACAGCGCCGCCTCCGGGTGCCGCTCCTCGAAGTCGGCCGTGACCTCCGAGAGGAGTTCTGCGAGGTCACACCGGGAGTTGACCTCTCGGCCTTGATCGAACAGCGACCGGACGGTGCCGGCCTTCTGGCTGAGCTGTTCGAGGCTCTCGATCCGGTCTTCGATCGCGGTGACGTGACTCCGAAGCTCCGCGTCGACCCCGTCGGCCAGCAGTGAGGCGTTCCCCCGGATCACGTTCAGCCCGTTGCGAAGGTTGTGCCGGAGCACCCGGTTGAGCACCGCCAACTGCTGTTGGCGCTCCTTCCGCTCGGTGATATCCTGGAGGGCCAGCTCGAAGACCGTCTCGCCGCCCTCCTCGACGGCGATCCCGGAGACCTCACACCAGATCGGATTCCCGTCGACCGTCTGGAGTTGGAGTTCGACCCCCTCGACCGACCCCTGTTCGAGCAACTGATCGCTGAACTGCTTGCGCTCGGCGGGGTCGACGTAGATGTCGGTCACCGACAGCTCCTCGAAGGCCGCCTTCGAGCGTTCCTCGAAGATGTCGACCAGCCCCTGATTGACCAGTCGGAACTCGCCTTCGGGGCCGGGGGTGGTCCGGTAGACCCCGATCGGGAGGTTCTCGACGAGCCGCTCGTAGCGCTCGAACTCCTGTTGCCGCCGTTTCTGGGTCGTGATGTCGACATACAGGTGGATGAACTCCCCGTCGTCGGCGTCGACCGGCACCCGGCGGAAGAG